>DIYS01000233.1 GCA_002429115.1 Saccharicrinis sp. UBA6048
CAATTTCACCGTTTTTTCCACTCTGTAACGTATGCGTTTTTTTCTTTCTTTTATCATTGCCATAAAAGAAACAAAAGACTAGTCGGAAAGAATACCGCCCCGCTCTTTCTAATGGCAATTAATTCTAAAGAAGTAAGGTGTTTTACAAACACAAAAACAAGTCACTTCTTTGAATTATTAAGTCATTAGAAATTCACGCCAGCTGTGGCTCTCGCTTTCCGACTGGCCATCGCGCCTTCGAATTTTTATTTCGATTAGGAAGAGCGACTTTTAGTGTATGTTGTGGATAGCCCTAAATCCATTTGTTTAGTAGTTCTTGTGATCATCATGTAGTTGCTTTTAAACATTTAAAATGGAATAAGCCAATCGCTTTTGACAGCACTATTGTTCATGCTTTTCACAGCTTTCTGGTCAATTCTGATTGGCGGTATTACATGATGATTACTTAGAACAACTGCAAATGAATTTTAGGCTGGGGGTTTTTCGTTAGTTTTTAACCTCGAGTAAAAAGTAACTCGTCGAAGACTTTGTCTTACCAGGCAGGTTTTTCCTTTTCTTTGGCATTGTCCCAAAGAAACAAAAGACTAGTCGGAAAGAATACCTTCCCGCTCTTTCTAATGACAATTAATTCTAAAGAAGTAAGGTGTTTTACAAACACAAAGGCAAGCCCCTTCTTTGAATTATTAAGCCATTCGAAATTCACCCCAGCACTGGCTCTCGCTTTCCGACAGGCCACCGCACCTTCGAAATTCCATTTCGATTAGGAATTGCGACTTTGGGTGGTTCAAATGGAATCCTGACCTCAGCAACGTAAGCGGGCACCATCCAATTGAAATGAGATTAGAATGAAAAGCTGTTTGATCCCGAAGTACTCGGGAGAGTTCTTTTCATTCAGCGAATGAAATTAGAAAGGTCGCTGAGTGCTGCAGTCAGCGGGGTTTTTGCGAACTTTTTGAGCTGCGGCAAAAAGTTTGAGCCTTTGCGGCTTGAGCAATTGTCTTACCAGACGGGTTTTCCTTTCTTTGGCATTGTCCCAAAGAAACAAAAGACTAGTCGGAAAGAATACCCTCCCGCTCTTTCTAATAGCAATTAATTCTAAAGAAGTAAGGTGTTTTACAAACACAAAGGCAAGCCCCTTCTTTGAATTATTAAGCCATTCGAAATTCACGCCAGCACTGGCTCTCTCTTTCCGACTGGCCACTACAACTTCGAAATTTCATTTCGATTGGAGAGAGAGCGACTTTTGGTGTATGTTGTGGATAGCCCTAAATCCATTTGTTTAGTAGTTCTTGTGATCATCATATAGTTGCTTTTAAACATTTAAAATGGAATAAGCCAATCGCTTTTGACCGCACTATTGTTCATGCTTTTCACAGCTTTCTGGTCAATTCTGATTGGCGTTATTACATGATGATAACTTAGAACAACTGCAAATGAATTTGAGGCTGGGGGTTTTTCGTTAGTTTTTAACCTCGAGTAAAAAGTAACTCGTCGAAGACACAATATTATGAGAGATTCACCTTTATCATCGATGTAGTATAAGCCATTCCGGCTTGAGGAATTTATTAAAACCATCGCTGCCTCACTAACCCGTTCGTACGATTTATAAATAGGAACGTGAGTAGACTTGCGCACCAGTAGAAGGGAGGAAGAAAGACAAGTTCAAAAGTCATTCAAACGATAAATACAGACTATTTCATCTTCTATTTAAAACAATTGCTTTCAGCTCCTTGTTAAAATATTGAAAAGAAATTAGTAACCCTTTATATCACCTCTTATGGATTTAAAAACAACATACATGGGGATTGAACTTAAGAACCCCATAATTATTGGAGCCAGCAACCTGGTATTGGACTTAGAAATGGCCAAAAAACTGGAAGATGCTGGTGCAGCCGCGATTGTCTATAAGTCGCTTTTTGAGGAGCAATTACACCTTGAAGCAGCTGAGCTTGAAGATGAATTACATGAGTACGACGATCGCCATGCAGAGATGATCTCGCTGTTTCCTGCGATTGAACATTCTGGTCCAAAGGCGCATTTGCTGGCCTTAAAGAAACTTAAGGAAACGCTTACTATTCCTGTGATCGCCAGTTTGAACTGTACTTACGATGTCAGTTGGGTCGATTATGCAAAATACCTGGAAGAAACAGGTGTCGATGGCATTGAATTGAATTTCTATTCGACCATTTCCAATGTAGAAAAGTCACCGGCACAGATTGAAGATTCGCGTATTGACATTCTTCATAAGATTAAAGCTGCAGTGAAAATTCCCGTGAGTGTAAAACTAAGCCCTTTCTATACCAATATGATGAATGTCGTTTATCGAATGGATAAAAACGGAGCCGATGGCTTTGTGTTATTTAACCGTTTATTCCAGCCTGATATAGATATCAAAGAAGAGAAACTACGCGTACCTTACAACTTAAGCAGTAAAGGCGATAACCGTCTGGCACTTCGCTTCGCAGGCCTGTTAGCAGGTAATATTAATGGTAGTATTTGTAGTAATACAGGTATAATTGATGGAGAAGATGTTATCACCATGCTATTAGCTGGTGCCGATGCTGTTCAGGTAGTAAGTACAGTTTATAAAAATGGCGTAATCCAGATAACGAAGATGCTGCAAGAGTTAGAAGCCTGGATGAAAAAGAAAGGGTATGAGAGTATCGACGACTTTAAAGGGAAGGTATCCAAGAAAAATGTGAATGATCCGCATGCTTATCGCCGGGCACAATACGTTGATTACCTAATGAGAGCGAAAGAATTTCTTAAAAAATACCCGGTGCAATAAAATTTCGGGAAAGTTTGAAAAAAGAGCGGTTCATGAATTGATACCGCTCTTTTTTTACTTGTATTGGCTATTTTACGATAATCATCTTTCACTCACCTCTCATGACTCATCTCTCACTTCTTCAATAATTTGATCCTCCGTCACCCGTCTTCTGTCCCCCCCGTCATCGGTCTTCAGTCCTCCGTCCTCCATCAATTCTCCACTCTTCACTCTTCACTCATCTCTATTCACTAATATTTATCCCCACTCTAAATCCCCAACGAGCGTACTTTCCATCTTCAAATCCGGCAAAAACTCCGGCATTCCCCAACAGGAAAATCTGGTTCAGACTATAACCAAACTCGGCATAGTTTTTATAATGAGGCTGCGTCAGGTAACTGGCATACAGATTTTCAGTCCACAAGCGATTGCTCAATACCGGTAAAAACTTCAGTAATAAGTAGGGAGAGGTATACGATACGTGCGCTTCGGCATACCACTCATTGGTACTGAAACGGTAGTCATCAAGCAACATAAACGTATTGGTCCACGATTTAAAATTGACAGGTATCTCTGATGTGTTGAAATGCTGGAAGCGTGAGAAATGCATTTGATCATTTCGGGTAAAGTAGCCACCACCCACAGACCAGTTGAAAGCATTAAAAATACCCCATTGTTTGCTTTGCGATACATCACCCCGAATAAGCTCATAATCCGAATCACTGTCAAATACACCATTTAATCCACGCTTGTAATTTACCGTAAATGTAGGGTGTTTTGATCCTCTGTAGTACTTGCGCCCTTTGTATATGCTGTATCGCATACGGGGCGTATAGCTGATCTCGACAGATGTATAGAAATCCGATTGATCCATTATATGTGAATTGTCTACCTGATCGTTAGGCGGAATGTTTTCGGCATACAATTTATCCTGATCAACGATGGACCAGTTAGTTGTGTTTTCCAGCTGTTGATACCAGCTATACGAAGCAGCCAGTTTTACGCGCATACCATGTACCAGATCAAAGTTGGTATTAATAGCAGCATAATCCTTTTGGTAAAGCTTCATATAGTGATCTTTAAAAAACAGGGCAGAGATCGTATTCAATGTGCGGTCAATACCATATTCGCTATTAAAATCCTGGCTTATTTGTCCTCCGGCAATAGTAATATTTGCTCTTTTTAAAGGAGCAAAACTATAACCAGCTTCCGTATTCCAAAGTAACTTTTCGCGTGAAAAAGCATATTGCACCATGGGCTTAAAACGAAACGTGTGTACTGAGTCAAAATTGTGGCTTAGATTTGCACTTTGCTGATAGGACCAGCCATCTACGGCATTAAAATCAACCTGGTTGAGTCCGATCAGTCCATCATAGGTGATACGGGTAGATGAGTCGTTGGCATAAAAAGTGTGACCGGATAAAAATCCGCCTGATATTTTGCTGAAAAGTGATTTCTTTTTGTCGGTTTTGAACGTATCAGCTTCTGTTTTGACCAAAGTCAGCGAATCCTTCACTTCAAAACTTCTTAATTCATCGCTGGTTAATGGAATAGGGCGGATAGCATTCCAATAGGTTGAATCACGCTTGGTAGTATCCTTTTTTTGAGTGATGTTGTAATTACTCTTTACCTCAAGCGATCGATCTTTTTCCTCTTCTTTTCGCGATTCTTTCTCAATCAATTTTGAGAGCCGAATCATATCACGGTTTGATAATTCTTCTTTTTCCAGAATTTCTTCCATCTTACGCTGATTGCGCGTCAATTCTTTTTCTTCTTCAAGAGCTGCTTGTCTGGCTGCGTCTTCTGCTGCATATTGCTCCATTAACATAGATGGAACCGGCAGGTTGGCATTGATGCTGATGTCTGAGTACTTCACCGACCCGGCATAGCTTAAATCGGCTTTAACACCCATAATAGATGCTTCTACCTTAAAGCGGTGACTGATTGGTAACCACGATCGCTCTTTAACAGGTGCATATACCTGTTTGACATTCACTACGCCCCAAAAGGCTTTATTGGTCAAGTCTACCGAGTGGATGTTCCATAAATTATCCACGATGTAAATATATCCGTTGTATGTTTGCTGACTCTTACGGCGAGGAATCACCTTAATTTTATTAACAGCCACATCACCTTCGTAAAAGAAGCCTTCATAAACAAATTTGTAATATGAAAATGCGTTAGGAGCCAGTGGAGATACCGCGATATCCTGGTAAGGCTCGTAAAAACTATAAGTAATATAGCCCATCACGTTATCCTCATCAGTGCCGGGGAAGGTAGTGCGCGAAGACAAGACCGTGTGATTATAAGTATCTGGAGCTTTAAACTCAATTTCATTCATTGACTCTAAAGTGTAGGTTTTTCCTTCCTCAATAATTATTTCGTTATCGTCCACTTCAGCTTTCATCATTCTTTGTACCAGCTTGGGTATTTTTTTCATAAGAAGACTCCCTTTCAGGTATACTTCGGCTTCGTAGGCCTCTGTCTGACGCCGGTAGTAAGGGGCGAGGCTGATGGCTTTTCGCATGATGGGGTAGGCAGGATCTTCACCACCCGAGTATACGCGTACTTCCTTAATGCGATATTGCTGCTTCAGAAGTTGGATGTCTTTGGTTGTATACACATCGCCTATGGTAACATGTATTTCCTGTTTCATAAATCCCAAACCTTGAAATATAAGCGTATAATTTCCCGGAGGAAGCTGAATGTCGTATTCCCCCTGATCATTGGTGGTGGTTCCGGTAGTGGTTTCTTTTAAGTAGATGGTAGCGAAAGGTACGCTATTACCTGTTTCGTCTGTTACAATTCCTTTAATGCCTTGTGCTGAGGTCATCACGGGAATAAGTAACAGTAAAAATGAAAAGATTTTTTGCATGTGAGCTAAGGTTATTGTTGTAAAAAAATTATTGCCTGATATAAGGCGAACGATAGCCAACAAAAGTTACACCAAAAATTAAAAAATAAGTGAAAAGATTATAGTTAAAAGTGATGATTAAAAGAGAAGCGTGTTGACTGAAGACCGAAGACGGGGGACGGAATGTATAGAAGAAGAGAGAAAATATTGAAAAATCAGTGAATTGATTAATCGCTAAATTGTCGAACTGGTTAACTGTTGAATTTAACTGATCACATTGACAAGAATCTTACTTAAACTCTTCAACAATTCAACTTTTAAACAAATCAACAAATCAACAAATCAACATTTTTGAACCTTCTAAAATTTAATACTAAATGAATTATTAACCGTGTAAAATAATTGCTCAACATCTGGTGGTACAAGGTTATCGTAATCGAAGCGCAGATACAATGCAAAAGCAAACTTCTTAGTAATCTTAATATTAAAACGCGTTTCAC
Organism: Saccharicrinis sp. UBA6048; assembly: GCA_002429115.1. Taxonomy (GTDB): domain Bacteria; phylum Bacteroidota; class Bacteroidia; order Bacteroidales; family Marinilabiliaceae; genus Carboxylicivirga. The sequence goes on from DIYS01000233.1 coordinate 6,122, forward strand.
TCCAGATTCTGAAATCTGCCGGATCGGAATAATCCGGTTCATAATAGGTGCTGTGCGATATAGAAGCATTGGGCGACATTTTCCAATCGGTGGATAGCATAGAGCTGAATTTAACCAGACTTTTACTGCGCTCATAGCTGCTGGTCTCAAAGAGTTCGTTCAAATAGATGGTGTATGCAACCAGAAAGAGGGAAAATTTTTCTTTATCAGCAATGTTAAATCGTGGTCCTCCGCCCAGCACATGACGGTGTTTAAGTTGTTTTACCCGGTTGTACTGGTATTGGTAAAAAGCCTCTGCAATAATAATTTTTTCTGGCACCCAATAATTGTATTTAAACATGATGCCACCATTGTTAACATTCCGCTCGTCATCGACCTGACTAAAACCTGCATCCGCAGAGAAAAGATAAGTGTTGTCGTTGTCATTATACTGCAGCTTAAATTGGGACATAATTTGCATCATATCACTAGTGGTACGCACAAAATTAAGTCCCAGGTTAACATCCCCCTGAAAACCCTTATTAGGATTTTTGGTACGACGTTTATCAATGCTAACAATTTGTGATATAGCACTAAGACTAAATAGTGCTAATAAAATGAATGTAAGAATCCCCCTGTGCATGATGCTTCAATTTGGAAGCAAAAATAGCCTTTCTGTTCTCTTGTGAAAAATTGAATTATTCAGAGCTCACCATTAGTCGTAAAAAACTGTCTAAAATCATGAATTTTGTATCAATTATTAATCTAAATTTGCGTTCACAAACAACTTATAGAAACATTATTTAATAGAGTTATCATGCCTAATATTTCAGACAGAGGGTTGCAAATGCCGGCTTCACCAATTCGTAAGTTAGTACCTTATGCAGAAGCTGCTAAAGCAAAAGGTACAAAGGTATATCACTTAAATATTGGTCAACCGGATATTAAAACACCAGAAGTTGCCTTGGATGCGATTCGCAACATTGACCTGAAGGTGGTTGAGTACAGTCATTCGGCTGGTATTGTTAGTTATCGTGAAAAACTGGCTAAAATGTACCAGAGCATTGATATTAATGTGGATGAGAATGAAATATTAGTAACAGCTGGTGGTTCAGAGGCAATTACTTTTGCTTTTCTAACTTGTTTGAATCCGGGTGATGAGGTGATAATACCAGAACCTTTTTATGCCAATTACAATGGATTTGCTGTTTCTGCAGGTGTGGTTGTAAAGCCTATCCGATCAACGATTGAAGAAGGTTTTGCTTTACCGGCAATTGAAGAGTTTGAAAAGATGATTACGCCTAATACAAAGGCCATTGTTATCTGTAATCCAAATAACCCAACAGGATATCTATATTCTCAGGAAGAAATGGATCAATTAAAGCAAATTGTTTTAAAGCACGATCTGTATTTGTTCTCTGATGAAGTATACCGCGAGTTCTGTTACGACGGAGAAGAGCACATTTCTGCGATGCACCTGAAAGGTATTGAGAATAATGTGGTGATGTTCGATTCTGTATCGAAGCGTTACAGCGAGTGTGGTGTTCGTATTGGTGCATTGGTTACAAAAAATAAAGAGATTTTAGATACCGCTTTGAAGTTTGGTCAGGCACGTTTGAGCCCTCCGGGATTTGGACAGATCGCTGCTGAAGCTTCATTGGATACACCGAAGGAATATTTCGATGAGGTATACAATGAGTACATCGATCGTCGCGACTTCCTGGTTGAAGGTTTAAATAAAATTCCTGGAGTATTCACGCCAACACCTAAGGGTGCATTCTATACAGTGGCTAAATTACCAATCGACGATTCAGATAAATTCTGTCAGTGGATCTTGAGTGATTTCGAGTACAAATCACAAACGGTTATGATGGCACCGGCATCTGGTTTCTATAGCACACCAGGAGCAGGTAAAGATGAGGTAAGAATTGCTTACGTCTTAAATAAGGAAGACTTAGGAAATGCAATTGAGACTTTGGAAGAAGCCTTGAAAGTATACCCGGGACGTACCAACTAAAAAAATCCAATCAACAATAATGAAAGGTCGGAGCATTATGCTTCGGCCTTTTTTTATATATCAAATTTGGTTCAGCTTAATTGTTGTTTGCACCGTTTTTCTACCTTTGTACAAAACCATACGCATTGAATCTCGAACTTTTTATAGCTAAGAAAATCGCATCCGGCGGATTAACCGGCAAAAAACTGGCTGGCCCGGTTATCAAAGTGGCTACATTAGGAATTATCCTCGGAGTGGTGGTAATGATTTTATCATTGGCCGTTGGTTTTGGATTTAAAAAAGAGATTCGCGAAAAGATTAGTGGTTTTGCTGCGCATATCCAGGTGATGAGCTATGATTACAATTTCTCATACGAAACCAATCCGATCAATCGGGATACGGGGCTCGAGGAAGAAATTAGTAATATTGAAGGTGTAAAATACATTCAACGATTCAGCACTAAACCAGGCATTGTTAAGGCCAATGATGCCATTCAGGGCATTGTATTAAAAGGTGTTGGAGAAGAGTATAACTGGGAATTTATCAGCTCGATATTAACAGAGGGTAAGCTGCCTGAGATTAAAGATTCAACAAGATCAAATGCTATACTTTTATCTGTAGAACTAGCTCGTACACTTAATGTTAAGGTGGGTGATAAATTACGAATGTACTTTGTTCAGGATAATATCCGACAGCGACAGTTTAAGATCTGTGGATTATACGATTCTCACTTCCCTGAATATGATAAACTGTTTGCTTTTGTTGATATCAAGCATCTTCAAAAACTAAATGGGTGGGATGACACGCAGGTGTCGGGTTATGAGATTGGCTTACACCAGTTCGATCAGCTGTATGATGTTTACGAAGAAGTCTATTATACCACCAGTTCCAAAGTAGAAAGTGATGGTACCATGCTACGGGCAAAGACCATTGAGCAGATTCAGCCTCAAATTTTTGGTTGGCTAAGCCTTTTGGATACCAATGTCTATGTAATTCTTGTTCTAATCATATTGGTGGCCAGTTTTAATATGATATCCGGATTATTGATTCTCATTCTCGAACGAACCAATATGATTGGTATACTCAAAGCCATAGGGGCAGAAGACTGGAACCTGCGTAAGGTATTCATATATCTGGCCGGTATTATTATTGGTCGTGGTATGATATGGGGAAATATTATTGGATTGGCGTTGTGCTTTCTGCAAAAATATACGCAGCTGGTTAAGCTTGATCCCGCAAACTATTACCTTTCTACTGTTCCAATTGATATTTCGCCCCTCCACTGGGTTTTATTAAATATTGGTGTTCTGCTTGTAACCATGACTATGATGTTAGGTCCATCTTATTTAGTTGCCAGAATCCTTCCTGTTAAAGCTATTCGATTTAATTGACCGAGAATTGGATTAACGATGTCCGTTTAGCGACACTTACTGTTCGGAAACGAACATTAGTTTATACCTGTAAAACTTAATTACAATCTTTTTTCTCATATTAACAATTCGTAAAGTTCATGCTATTATGGGTATACAGAAGGCGTGATAGAAGTCAGTGTCTTTTTTTTTAATGTTTATTTAAAGCTGGTATGGTTGTTGGTTTAAACAGTGCAAATACTTAATTAAGGTTTAAGTTAATAAATGGGACAGAGAGCCGGGAACGCCCGGCTTTTTTTATTATATCTACTTTATATACATCTCTACATCTCTATTTTGATCAGCCTATTCCGAGTATGTTGGTCAGTTCTATCTCACCTCTAATACCCATAAAATACGTTCTTAAGACTTATTTCCCTAATAGTCGATATTATCAAAAATTGAATGTTATTTATTTAATTAAAAGTTCAGCAAATAACAAAAATACATCAAAAAGTTTAAAATAGCACAAAATTGACATTAATGTTAAAATAGTCTACATTGGAATATGTGTTAAACTAAAACTATTTGATAATGATTAAAAAAATTGCGGTTGTAGGACTTGGAAAAGTCGGCTCATTAGTGGCCATTCTACTAAACAAGTCCTTTGATGTACATGGCTTTGATTCACATTTAAATTCAGAAACATACGCTTTCCAAACTTCTCAAATTAATATATCAGATCAACAGTCAACTCTGAATCAGCTTAGTGAATTTGATGCTGTTGTTTCTTGTTTACCATACAAGTATAATATAATTATAGCCAAAGTCGCTCATCAGTTAGGTTTGCATTATTTTGATTTGACCGAGGATATTAAAACGTCCGTTGAAATCAAGAAACTATCCGAAACTTCAAAAGGAGTGATGGCTCCGCAATGCGGACTGGCTCCTGGATATATAGGAATTGTTGGATATGATCTGGTGAAGAAATTTGATAAACTCCGGGATGTTGAGCTCCGAGTAGGTGCACTCCCACGCTATCCTAATGGTTTACTCGGCTATTCTTTCAATTGGTCTCCGGCAGGTGTTATTAATGAATACATTGAAGATGCTGAGGTAATTACTAATGGTAAAAGAAAATTTGTTTCGTCCATGATGGGTCTCGAAACTATAAATATTGAAGGACGTGAGTACGAGGCTTTTTACACTAGTGGCGGATTAGGCACCTTATGCAAAACGTTGGATGGAAAAGTAGACACACTAAACTATAAAACAATTCGCTATCCGGGGCATGCACGTTTAATGCGCTTTCTGATCACTGAACTCATCCTGAAGGATAAAAAGGATGTGTTGGAAGAGATTCTGACAATTGCCAAACCGCCTGTAAAAGAAGACATGGTGCATGTTTATGCGGCCGTTGAAGGCTGGCAGGGCGACAAGCTTTTCAGAGAAGAGTTTTTTCAAACCTATTTGCCGCAGACTATTGATGGTAAGGAGTTCAGAGCCATCTCATGGACCACAGCTTCAAGTGTGTGCAGTGTGGTTGAACTGGTTCACAAAGGCAAGACAGCTGCTAAGGGCTACTTAAAGCAGGAGGATATTAACCTGAAGGATTTCTTATCGACGACTTACGGACAGTACTATAAAAACCAAATGTAATTATGGATACGCTTAATAAAATATTAGCCGGATTAATGACCCGCTATCAACAACGGGTTACAGATGTCAATAAGATTGCCCTTGCGCTAAAAGATCGAGGAATTATCAATGATTTGTCTGATATAGAAAATGATCATATTGCCTTTAGAACGATTGGCGTTTCGCAACTTGGTATTCAATCCTTGGAAAAGATATTTTTATACCATGGTTATATGGCTCGGGATGATTTTTACTTCGAGCATAAAAAATTAAATGCACGATGGTATGCACCTCCTGAAAACCATCTGCCAAGAATATTTATAAGTGAGTTACGAGTTAATGATTTTCCAGCGGATATACAGAGTATTATCCGATCATATACCGATGAGGTGAAAACTGATCCTGTTGAAGAATTAGATTTAAATAATGCCACGGAGGTGGATGAGTTTCTGCATTCTTCTTTGTGGCGAAGACCAACGTGGAACGACTATGAAAAATTGGCTGAAGTAAGTGAGTATGCATCGTGGACAATTTATAACAAATACTACCTGAATCACTTCACCATCAGTGTACACAACTTACCTCTACCTAATAATACACTGGAGGAATTTAATAAGTTTTTGCAGGAAATAGGTATCATCCTTAATAACGCCGGAGGTATAATCAAAACCAGTAATGATGGATTGCTGAAGCAAAGTTCATCTGTTTCTCATATGATTGATGCCTCTTTTGCCGATAATGAGGTTCGAAAGATATCGGGAAGTTATGTGGAGTTTGCCGAGCGAAAAGTACTACCTCAATATACGCATTTACAAGAGGGTGAAATCGAAAGGAAGCACCGTCGAGATGGATTTGAGACGGCCAATGCGGATAAAATTTTTGAAAGTACTTATTCAAGTCAAACAGGTAAAACGAAGAATTAACATCAGTGTTAATCATTTAATGGAAGACAATTATGCTACAAGATATTTTGAATCATTTTCAAATAAGTAATGCCAATGAGGGTTCATGGATCGGAAAAACTCCAATTCACTCAAACGGATCTTTATTGGAATTTTTTTCGCCCGTTGATGGTGAGTTAATATCAACAATTAAAATGAGCGACAGGCATGCTTATGACAGAATTGTTGAGGATTCTAAAAAAACATTTAAGCAATGGCAAACGGTTCCTGCGCCCAAACGAGGAGAAATTGTGCGACAGTTTGGCGAAAAGCTAAGGAAAGAGAAGGAGTATTTGGGCAAGCTGGTTGCTTTTGAAATGGGTAAAAGCATTCAGGAAAGCTATGGTGAGGTGCAGGAAATGATTGATATCTGTGATTTTGCGGTTGGTTTATCGCGTCAGTTATATGGGCTCACTATGCAAAGTGAACGACCAATGCACCGAATGTATGAACAATGGCATCCGCTGGGAGTCGTTGGTATTATATCAGCTTTTAACTTTCCGGTGGCCGTATGGAGCTGGAACAGTGCCATTGCCTGGGTGTGTGGAAATGTATGTATCTGGAAAGCATCTGAAAAAACACCTTTAACAGCCTTGGTTTGTCAGAAGCTTATTGCAGAAGTATTGGAGACAAATGATTTACCCCAGGCAATCAGCTGTCTGGTAACTGGAAGCAAAGAAGTAGGCGAATGGATGAGTACTGATAAGAATCTACCACTTATATCTGCAACTGGTTCAACGCTTATGGGTAAGGCCGTTGCGCAAAATGTTGCCAATCGATTTGGTAAATCATTATTAGAGCTGGGGGGTAATAATGCCATGATTATTACAGAAAATGCAGATTTAAACATCGCCATACCGGCAACGTATTTTGGTGCCGTTGGTACCACAGGTCAGCGCTGTACTTCAACCCGCCGATTAATAGTGCATGAATCAATATTGGAGCGTGTAATCGACAGGCTTGTTAATGCTTATCAGCAAATTAAAATTGGCAATCCACTAGATTCAAAAAACCATATGGGGCCCTTAGTGGATGCAGATGCTGTTGATAACTACCTGGCTGGTATTAATGAATGTAAAAAGCAGGGGGCAGAACTTATTATAGAAGGCGGTATTCTTCAAAACGAAGATTTGAAAAATGGATGCTATGTAACTCCTTCAATTGCTAAAGTAGATGCTGATTTACCGATATTACAGCAGGAGTTGTTTGCTCCGCTTTTATATATAATTTCCTATAAAGAGCTGGACGAAGCAATTAAAATTCAGAATGATGTGCCGCAAGGTTTATCGTCAACAATTATGACGATGAATATGCGCGAAGCTGAATATTTTCTTTCACATAGTGGGAGCGATTGCGGAATAGCCAATGTAAATATAGGAACGTCAGGAGCTGAAATTGGTGGTGCCTTTGGTGGTGAAAAGGAAACCGGAGGAGGACGTGAAAGTGGCAGTGATGCCTGGAAAAATTATATGCGCAGACAAACGGTTACTATCAACTACTCCGATGAGTTGCCTCTTTCTCAGGGAATTAAATTTGAGATTTAAGAGTTAATATATTTTAGTGGATATCCAAGGACTAAGTTTCGCGCAAAGTTCGCCAAGAAAAGCGCAAAGCCCGCAAATCGTTGTAGATTGTTTTTTCAATTTTTGCGCTCTTAGCGTTTTTCAATTTTTGCGTCCATAGCGAGAAAATTTTAAATCTTGGATCGTACCTTTTTCAGCTCTTGACAATTCTACTTAAAAACAGTAATTCACTACGATTAGCCTCAAATACTCCGCTATTCCCGCAATAGCTATATCGTGCCAATAGTTAAAATTTACAATTAGCGTCTGCACAGTGTTTCAAACCACGACTCTAAATTAGGTTATTATTAAGGGGTTGCATCTATAATTACAATGCCTTAAATTGTAATAGCATAATCAAAGTAACCCATATATGAAAACAAGAACTCTATTCAATTGCAGTCAACGTTTGAAATTAAGCGAGACTTCTCATCCCATCCGATTTATAAATTAAGATTTCTATTAAAAGCCTGATAATCGAATACCAAATATATTTAACTATAAACTAGAGAAACATTATGAAATTAATTCGTCAATACCTTATCGGAGCGTTTATTATTGCATTGATGTTTGGATGTCAGTTACGAAACAAGAAACAGCAGAGTGAAGAAACTAAAGAAAGCACCGGAATTATTGTGACACAGGATAATTTTCCGCAAGCTTATTCTAATATGCGTCTTGGTGCAGTAATAAAAAGAGCTGGTGGAATAAACACATTTTTTGAGATGCCGGTTCCTCCAAGTGAACCAGAAAAGCAATTTGTGGTGCGCATGAATCGTGATACCTATTACTCGGTTTCTGTCATAGATATGTCAGGAGATGTTTATGTGACAATTCCAGAGACTAATGATTATGTCACCTTGCAGGTGGTGGACGAAAACCACGAAACACAACGTATGATATACGGATCGGGAAGGCATAAAATTACCGCAAAAACAACGCATGCCTTTGTTATTGTAAGAGCTCTTGAAGATGCTGCCCGCAGGAATCTGATTATTGAAGCCAGTAGTGCAAAACCATTCAAGGTGAAGGATTGGGATATGGAATCTTTCAAAGCGGTGGATAAAGCTGGAAATATTGATTTCAGCGATGGATATGATCAAAGTAAAGCCTTTGGTAATAAGGAAAGTGGGCAAACATCGTACATGAACTATGTAGGAGCCGCAGGAGGCTGGGGTGGCGCCATGGTTGAAGATAATATTTACCAGACAAGCCCCTACATGAGCACAGACGGCTGTTACGAAATGACTTTTGTAGATCCTGAGCCTGAATATTTCTGGTCAGCAACGGTTTATAATGGTGATGGCCGAATGTTTAATGATGTCGCTAATATTTCCAGCGAAATGAATCCGGTTAAGAATGATGACGGAACATACACCTTGCGTTTTGGCTGCGATGGACAACCAAATAATATTCCAATAAGAGAAGGGAATACAACCGGTAAATTTAATGTTCTGATGCGTCATTACGGACCAAGTGAGATGGTTAGTAATAATGAACCAGGTTACGATGTAACCAAAGACATCGTTAAGATAAAGTAATTGTGTAAATGTATTTAATACCAGATTTTTATAAATACTAAGTCTAAGTACTATATTAATTCAAACACTAGCATTATGAGAAATGTAATTTTTAGTTTTTTCCTTTTTCTTTTAGTAATGGCTTCGTGCGTTACTCCAAATGAAAAACAAAAAAGCGTAGCAAGTCATAACGATGGAATCGATCGTACGATCCTTCCAATTCAACCACCGGTAACAGATGTTGTAACCGAAATGGATGCACGAAATGTTACTAAACCAGAAGCATTTGAAATTAAAGCGCCTGAAGGCGCCCCTAATGTGGTGGTGGTATTGATTGATGATATTGGTTTTGGTGCAACAACAGCCTATGGTGGTGCCATTAATACGCCAACCTTTGATCGCCTGGCCGATAATGGATTGCGATTTAATCATTTTCATACAACAGCGCTTTGCTCACCAACCCGGGCCTCTCTTTTATCAGGTCGTAACCATCACAATGTAAATGTTGGTTCGGTAATGGAGATTGCCACCGGATTTAAAGGCAACCAGGGTATTCGTCCTGATAATGCTAAATATGTGGCAGAAACATTACGTCAAAATGGTTATAGTACCGCTGCCTTCGGGAAGTGGCACGAAACAGCTACCTGGGAAGTTTCAGTTTCCGGTCCATATTTCAGATGGCCGACGAACTCAGGCTTTGATAAGTTCTATGGGTTTATCGGTGGTGAGACCAACCAATGGGACCCGGTAATTTTTGATGGCGTGACCAAAGTTCACAAAAAAGACAATCCTGATTATCATTTTACTGCAGATATGACAGATGAAGCTATTAAGTGGGTTAAGTTTCAGCAGGCCCTAACGCCTGATAAACCTTTTATGATTTATTATGCAACAGGAGCCGTTCATGCACCTCACCATGCGCCTAAGCAGTGGATCGATAAATATAAAGGCCAGTTTGATGAAGGTTGGCTTAAGCTGAGAGAAGAAACTTTTGCCCGTCAGAAAAAAATGGGCGTGATACCTGAAAATGCTCAGTTAGCCCCTATGCCTGATGATGTTAAGGACTGGGAATCGTTAAGTGCGGATGAGAAAAAATTATTTGCTATTCAAATGGAGGTATTTGCTGGTTTCGTTGAACACACCGATGTCGAAGTGGGCAGATTAGTAGATGCCATTGATGAAATAGGCGAATTAGAGAATACGCTTTTTGTTTACATAATGGGCGATAACGGATCAAGTGCCGAAGGTGGCATGGAAGGTACCTTTAATGAATTGGTACACCTGAATGGTATTTTTGATGAAGAGACCGTTGAAGGTATGTTAAAGCATGCTGATGACTGGGGTGGACCAAATTCATTCCCACATATGGCGGCTGCCTGGGCGGTTGCAACCGATGCGCCTTTTACATGGACCAAGCAGATGGCTGGTGATTTTGGTGGCACACGTAATGGTGTAGTCGTACATTGGCCTAAAGGCTTTAATGCTAAAGGAGAGATCAGAACACAGTTTCATCACGTAAATGATGTGGCACCAACCATATTGGAAGCAGCGATGTTACCTGCGCCAAAGTCAATCAATGGTGTTGAACAAATACCTATGGATGGTGTAAGTATGCTATATGCCACTAAAGATGCCGATGCCGCAGATCGTCATACCACGCAATATTTTGAGATGTTTGGTAACAGAGCGATATACCACGATGGCTGGATGGCTCGTGTGATTCACCGAGTACCTTGGCACAATGCCCCTCTTAATACTTTACAGGAAGATGAATGGGAATTATTTAATGTGGCCGAAGATTTTAGTTTGGTAAATAATCTGGCAGCTGACAATCCTGCAAAATTAGAGGAGCTTAAAGCTTTATTCGAAAAAGAAGCCATTGCCAATAATGTTTATCCATTAGATGATCGTTTGTATGAACGTTTTAATGCAGCATTTGCCGGTCGACCTGATTTAATGGGTGACCGCAAAACTCTTACCCTGGCACACGGTATGGAAGGGATTCTTGAAAACACCTTCTTAAACGTTAAAAATACCTCTAAAACCATTGTTGCGGATGTAGATTTAAAAGGTAACGACCGTGGTATTATTCTTTGTCAAGGTGGAAAGTTTGGCGGATGGGCTTTGTATATGGACAAGGGGCAGCCTGCTTATACCTATAACTACTTTGGTTTACAGAGATACACCATTAAGTCGGATAAAAAGATAACCAATGAAAACGCCGAGATTAAGCTGAAGTTTAACTACGATGGAGGTGGTGCAGGAAAAGGTGGTACAGCTGAACTTTTTGTAGATGGTAAAAAAGTTGCAGAAGGACGAGTTGATAAAACACAGCCTGCCGTATTTTCGGCGGACGAAACAGCCGATGTTGGTCTTGATGACGCTACTCAGGTAGCCGATAAAGTTTTTAAAGATCTAAACGATTCTAAGTTTACCGGATTTGTAAATAAAGTAACGGTTAGTATTGCTGAATAGAAAGTTATAGATGTTAGAATAAATTGGCGATTAAACAGGTAAAATCACTTGTTTAATCGCCTTTTTCTTTTTTTAGATCTATACTCAGTATGTTTCAAGCAAATGGGAATATCTCAAATTGATAATTAAATTTTGTGCAGTGATGAGAGTCAGTTTTTTTTTCTTGAGTTTCTCAATTACTAATTTATTTACCTAGTTTTGTACGTAACCATGAGGCAATAAATATATGGAAATTGCAAACATTTTAGATCTCTTTCTTTTATTTGGTGCAGCGTTCACATTCTTAATGTCGATGTACCTTATTTTTTACCCACACAATTTATTTGCAAACAGAACTTTAGGAGTCCTGGTATTTGCCTGGGCATTTACTGTGGTAGGTTATGTTCTTGGGTCTTTTGAATCCGCCAGGTCTTTTTTTATAAAATATCCACATTTTTACGGCGTATCTACCTCTTTTACCTTATTGTTCTTTCCTTTAATGTTTTTGTATATAAAAAGCTATCTGTACAAAGATGCCCGCCGCTTTAGCAAGGGACTTCTTCATTATATTCCTGCGGTAGCTTACGTGGTTATTTTCATGCCTTTTTTTATTAAAAGTTCTGCAGAAAAGGTAGAAATGCTTATGCATGGTTTCCCTGACTGGATTATCACAATTCAGGGAGTTTTAAATATTATCATCATTCTTCAAGGAATTCTTTATTCTGTATTGTCATTACGAATGCTCCATCACTTTCAGTATTTCAGGAAACAAAAGCTTTCAAAAAGTCAATTGCAATCGGTTCAATGGTTGAGGTTCTTTGTAATCGCAAATGTTTTTCTTTGGATTATTGGTGCTTCCGGTGCCCTTACAGAAATAGTTGATATCTCGTATCCCTTCAATCCCTTTAACATCTTCTATCTTGGCCTAACTGTTTTAACAATAGTGATTAGTATTTTCACGATTATGCGGCCTCAGCTTTTTGCGATGGAAGAAGATGTTGTTAGCCTTTTAACCTTTAACGAGGAAGACAACAAACCCATTGAAGACAAGGAGCAAAAAAACAGAGATTATGACTTTTTACTGGATTATTTCAGTAAAGAAAAACCATACCTGAAGAACGATCTTAAAATGAAAGATCTGGTGGAAGGATCGGGATTAACAAATAAACGCATTACTGATTTATTAAATACCCGATTTGAGAAATCGTTTTTTGATTTGATTAACGAGTATCGTACTAATGAAGCTGTTCGATTAATTAAAGATGGCTTCCACAAAAAACATACTTTACCACATCTGGCCGAAGAGGCTGGGTTTAACTCAAAAACCACTTTTAACCGTATTTTTAAGAAACATACTGGATATACCCCAAGTGAATACATTCAGTTGAATAACTATTAACCCGAGTTACGGAATCTAAATTGAATTCATTGCGCCATCTGACATTGCGCTATATTCAATTATCTGATTGATGAGGCCTGTATGTTCTGTTAATAATCAAAGCATTGCATGTAACAAATCAAGCTCCAAAGGAGCGTCATGTATAAGCGCAGGCTTTAGGCCTGCTGTATTAACGATATACTATATTAGCTCTGAAGGAGTGCTACCTGATATATAGAAATATGTAACTACTAAACTTTTAACAGAAGAATTCAGAGATTTTTATAAACAGTATCAGTTAGAATTTGACAAAAGGTACGTTTGGGATTAATAACGTATCGGTCTTTCAGACCTCCATCCAATATTCGTCATAAGAATAGGCTTAATTTCACTTTGTTCAAACAACCTATCCTGATACGAATTTGCCTTTCAGGCAATATTTTCAGAACGTCAATATCACCCCAACGAGAAGCGTTTCCAATTTATTGTAAGGACTTTTCGTATAAGATTATAGATCTCAATCCATTCAGACTTACTACTTAAGAGGCTTTAAGCAAAACTACCATTATGCAACAGCATTTATATCGGATTCAGTGTGGTAAACCACATTGAATTTTCGTGGTTTACCGTGGTTATTATTGAGGAAAACCATGTAATAAATTAGTATTCAGCGAAATATATTTGTATCGAGGATAAAAGGTGAATTTTTATCGAGAGATGGTAAACGTAAAATAATAATTGTCCACACGCGATAAATTGAATGTCTGATTCCTCATAAAATAACAAAAGCTAACTGGATTAATCCGATGAAAGGTGTGAGGTATTTAGTAAAAAACAGAATTATAATTCAAAGTTTTTAATTCCATTTCAACGCCAAGTGAAAATCAAGTTGAATAGAATTAAAAGCTCACTAAAACAGATTGTTAGATGGGTGTGCCAATTGTAATTATGTGCCAATTTTATAATTGGTACAGCATAAAAGTAATTGGTTCGAAGGCTGAATTTCAATTCTGTAGTATTGCGACCCCGAATAGAATCAATTTGGGGTTAATTATAATTCAAAATTTAATATTTGATTATGAAAAGAAAAATTTATTCAATGATGTTAGCGGCTGCTTTAGTCGTAATGGGAAGTTGTGTCGGCGACGACATTGATAGCCTACAAGATCAGATTGATAACCTGGAAGAGCAGGTAAGTGATTTAGAAGCTGCACAGCAAGCAGCATTAAAAGCTCAGGTTGATGCATTGATGGCACAAATTGAAGCGCTGCAGCTTGTAAATGAAGGACAAAGTGCCGATTATGATGCGATGTTAGCTGACTTAGCTGCACTTGAGCTTTTAATTGAGCAAAATGCTGATGGTATCGAAGGTAATGAAAACAGAATTTTCTTTGGTGATGTAAAATTACAATCTCAATTTGATGATTTGGCAGCTCAGGAAGGTGCATCTATCATTACAGGTTCTGTTTTGATTACTAAAGCAGAGCAGGCAGAGTACTTAGCAAATGTTACTTACATCGGTGGAGATCTTATTGTAACTGGGGTAGATGCTGCTGATAGCGAGATTGATTTGCCAGTATTAGCAACTGTTGGTGGACAATTACTTATAGGTTCAGACTGGGATATCACTAATATTTATGCAGATCCGGCGGAAGATAATAAAGGATTGGTAAGCTTTACTGCTCCTAGCTTAGCATTCGTGAGTGATTTGAGAGTATGTAACTTCAAACCTTCTGGTGGTATGGGAACACCTCAACCAGGTGATAACGATGGTCCATTGGCAGCTTTGGATCTTGGCGGTACAAGTGTAGTTGGTAATGCACGCCTAAGAAATATACCACAGGATGTTAGCAACCTGATATTAGGTGCTGTAGGTAAAGATCTTTATATTTCTTATTCAAACTGTGGTGCTGTTGAGTTGAATGGAAATATTGGAGGGAACTTTACATTTTATAACAATGGATTAGTAGCAATGCTTAGCGGAACCATTGAATCTATTGGAGGTGACGTTGAGATCGATAGTAATGGTGCGTCGTTGTTTGATGCTAACTGGAATAAAACAGATTATGGTTTTACCGGAGATATTTTAGCTGATGTAACATACATTGGTGGTAATATTTTAATTAAAGGTAACAAGTACCCTGCAGATGCAAATATTAACTATTTTAAATCTGCTACTTCTATGGGTGGTAATAACGTAACCATTCAATCTGAAAAGTCAGCAGTCACCAATAAGTATCTTAATAATTTAGCAATTGACTCATACAGTACATCTATTGATATTATAGAATTACGCCATACTGATGTTGAATTATTAAATGCAGTAACTATGTGTTCTAATATTGAGATTGATGCAAAAGATTGTGGATCATTAAATGCATTTAATGCTTTAACTAAAGTTGGTTCAAATGGTACGGTTTTCAATTTCGAAAATGTAACTGATCTTAACGTTTTAGGTGCATTTGTTGGAGCAAGATATAATTTCTACAACTTGGAATTCTATACATCAACTGATCAGGATTTATGCTCAATGTCAGCTTGGTTAACAGAGGTTGCTGCTGGTAATGCTGCTTGTAACCCAACATTTTATGTTGACGGAGTTGCTGCAATGGATAATGTAGCCTTCGCTACAGGATCAACAGCTTCATGTAACTAATAAAACAATCTAAGTATATAAAAAATACTTAGATAAAATTATAGGAAGATATTCTCCGGTGCTTATTAGGTAAAATTATTGCCGGAAACAGTAGGCTAATAGTACCGGGGAATTTTCTTTCAAATTGAATACTCCATTGAGGTGGTATTCAAACTCCAACCCAATCAAATTTATTACAAAAACAATTGAATCGGCAAATGGCGTTGCAGGTGCACTATCACCAGCGATGGTGATATCATTTGCAAAAAAATTAAAAACAAACTAATGAAAAGTTTTCTGTCGGGATTTCTTTTAAGCCTGATTTTTAGTGTGTCAGTAATGGCGCAATCCGTTCAGGTTCAAGGAATAGTAACTGAAGAAGCCACTGGTTTAACATTGCCAGGGGTGAGTGTTTATATTGAAGGGACAACAACAGGAACCATTACTAACATTGATGGCCTGTATACATTAGACGTTCCTTCAGATGCCACCATTGTTTACTCATTTATCGGGATGAAAACCATAAAAGAGGTAGTCAATGGCCGTACGACTATTGATGTGTCAATGACATCAGATAGTGAAATAGTGGATGAAGTAATGGTAGTAGCCTATGGTTCTACCACTAAAGAAGCCTACACCGGTTCAGCCCAGGTGGTGGAAGCGGAAGTGATTGAGAACCGCCCGGTAACTTCTTTTGAAAAAGCACTTCAGGGAACAACTGCAGGACTACAGGTGACCAGTTCTTCAGGTCAGCCGGGAGCAACCGCTCAGGTCCGAATTCGAGGTATTGGCTCTTTGTCAGCCGGTAGTTCACCTTTATACATCGTTGATGGTGTGCCTATTGAAGGCGGACTAAGCAGCATTAACCCTAACGATATTGAAAGTACAACCGTATTAAAAGATGCAGTTTCGGCTTCTTTGTACGGATCACGTGCCGCCAATGGTGTAATTATTATTACCACCAAACAAGGTAAAGCGGGTAAAACACGCATTTCCTTTAGCGCACAAACGGGTATCGCCAATCGTATTTCCGATGGTTATCCTTTAATGAACTCAACCCAATTCTACGAGCATTCGTGGCAGGGAATTTACAATTTCGCCATTGATAACACACCTGTGGAAGGTGATCCTGAATGGGATAATTTCCAAAAAATTGATGGTGGTGATCCACAAAAATATGGTATTCGAGTAGCCCATCGCGATGTAAAAGACATCGTGGGATACAATCCTTTCGGACTAGATAATCCATTGGATGACAACGGTAAACTAATCCCGGGAACTCAGGTATTAACCAATACCAACTGGCGCGATGAGGTGTATAAAACTGGTGTCGTTCAAAACTATAACTTAAATATTTCGGGAGGTACCGAAGGTACCAAAGTTTATTTTTCATTGGGTTATTACGATGATAACGGAACGGTTTTAAGCTCTAATTACAAGCGATATAGCAGTAAAATTAATGTATCACATAAAGTGAATGATTTTATTACGGCTGGTGTAAACAGTCTTATGTCGTACAGTATTACTAACGGACCTCCTTCAGGTTCTGGTGGTGCTAACCCTACACGTTCAGCAGATATTATCAATGCAGCATCTCCGGTTAAAATGCCGGATGGATCATGGGCCTGGGGTAACAAAGCAGCCTTTGATTTTAACCCGGTGGCTTTGGCCGAAATGGATATTTACCGTTCAAAAGGCATGCGCAGCATGTTGAGTTCTTACATTGATGTTAAAATTCTGCCAACCGTATCGTTTAAAACAACCGGGTCGGTAGACTACAGTCACTCAAAAGGATTAACGTATTACAACCCGCATCATGGTAATGGTGCAGCGGTTAATGGCCGTAGCTCTATGTCATCAGGCGAAGGTTATGTTTGGAGTGTATCGAATATTTTTTCATGGAATAAATATACCGATCGCTCAAGTTTAGAGGTAATCGCTGGTCAGGAAGCTTCAGGAACCTTTAGTGAAAGCTTAAGTGCTGGCGTAACAGATTTTGCGATTCCTGGTAAGTACGATTTAGTATGGGGTAGCCAGCCTACAACAGCCGGCAGTGGAAGTTCAGAGTCCAACCTGATTTCGTATTTGGGACAGGCCAAATATAACTATGACAGCAGATATTATATCAGTGCCAGTGTACGTACCGATGGTAGTTCACGATTTGGTGAAGAGTACAAGTATGGCTTATTCTATTCTGTGGGTGGTAGCTGGCGAATTAAGCAAGAGAGCTGGATGCAGAGTTTCAACTGGCTGAATGACCTGAAGTTTAGAGCCAGTTACGGAACCTCAGGAAATAACAATATTGGTAACTACGCTTCATTAGGATTATATAGTGGAGGTGCCAATTATGGTGGTTACCCTGGATTAGGAGCATCGCAGCCGCCAAATCCAAATATCCACTGGGAATCAATGACAGCAAGCAACTTTGGTCTTGAGATGACCATATTTAAAAACCTGTCGACAACAATAGAGTTGTACGAGAAGAAGTCAGAAGGTCTGTTGTATGCACGACCATTGTCTTCATCAAAAGGATTTACCAGTATTACCACGAACCTTGGAGCCATGAAAAACTATGGTATTGAAGGAATGATGACCTACAGAAAGCAGTTTGGCAGCGTTTATAACGAAACAAGTATCAATGTTACAGCCAACCGTAATGAGATTCTGAATCTTGAGCAGGACCGTATTACCGGAGCAACGCAAATGCGTGAGCCGGGAGGAGACATCCACCAATTCTTTATGAAAGAGTGGGCTGGTGTGAACCCTAATAATGGTAACCCAATGTGGTTTACCAATGTGGAGTCGGATGATGAAGCAAATACGGCAGAACCGGAATCAGCGTTTAAAGATCCGAACGGTTCAGGACGTATGGTAACCAGTGATTATGAAGACGCCGAACGTACACGTCAGGGATCGGCAATGCCTGATTTCTACGGAGGTTTATCAAATATGTTGACGTATAAGAACTTTGATTTTGCCTTTAACTGGTATTTCAGTGTAGGCGGTCAGATTTACAACTACGACTATGCCGGCAATATGCACGATGGTACAAAAACCGGTGATAACCTGTCGACGGATGCATTGGCTGCCTGGACACCAAACAACCGCTATACCAATGTGCCTAAATACGTTCAGAACAATGCAAGCGGTAGTAACCAGATTTCAACGCGCTTTTTGGAAGATGCATCTTATCTGCGACTTAAGAATATTTCATTAACCTATAATTTGCCTGAGTCTATTTGTTCAAAATTAAAAATGCAAGGTTTGAAGGTATTCGTCTCTGCGGAAAACCTTTTAACGTTCACGAACTTCAAAGGTTTTGATCCTGAAGGTGCCCTAAGTGGTACAACGAATAACAACATACCAGGTGTAAAGACTTACACATTTGGTATTAAGATGGATATGTAGAATAAAGAATTGGGACAAATAAAAAGTTAGAAAGAAATGAAGTTTTTAAATAAATATATAAAGATTGTTGTAGCGGCTGGAATCATTGGCTCAACGGCATCTTGTAGTGATGATTTTCTGGATACAAAACCGGAAACGGCGGTATCGTATGAGGAGGCTTTTGAGTCAATCACCAATGCCGAGTCTGCCTTAGTGGGTATGTATAATAACCTGAGTGCTTATAATTTTGATGGTTTGTATGCGCCTATTATGGGTGATTTGGTTGGCGAGGATTTATTATTGGATTCGAAGCAAAACTGGGGTTGGTTCCTGTCTGTTTACCAGTTGGAAACATTACCTAACTACACCTGGGCTGCTGAGCCTTGGTCAAGTGGTTATTTCCTGATTTACCAGGCGAATCAGATTATTGAAAATGCCGATAAGGTGCCTGATGCAACTGATGCTCAAAAGGGCAATCTGAAAGGACAGGCTAAGGTGATGCGTGCGGCTACCATGCTTAAGTTGGTACAAATGTTTGGTGATGCTTATTCGGTTAATCCGGAGGCACCGGGAATTTTGAATGCCAACACCCTTAAAGAGTGGGATGAAGAAGATATCCCTCGCTCAACCGTTGGTGATATCTACGGTCAGATTCTTCAGGATCTGGATGAAGCAATTCCAATGTTGGAAGACTATGCCGCTGAGGTGGGTGATTTACCGGTAAGTGAGCACCCACAAATGTTTAAAGATTCAACGGCTTTCTTTAATGTGCGTTCTGCCAATGCCGTATTGGCACGTGCTCATTTGGATATGGAAAATTGGGAGAAAGCCCGTGATCATGCGGCTATCGCTAAGAAAGATATGACCTTGATGGATGTGAATGATATGCTAAGTGGTTTTAACTATCCGAATAGTGAAACATTGTATTCAATCAAGTATACAGCTGAGGACAATAATATCTATCTGTCAATTCCATCGTTCTATTTTCCTTTGGGAGGTTATAGCTCTATGCGAGCTGATACCAGTTTTGTGGATACCTATGCCGATTTTGATCAGCGCAAGAAGTGGTTTCGCCATGGGCGCGACCTGATGGTACGTTGGGAAGGAGAAGAAGAGGATGTGCCTTTAGATGCAGATAACTATGTGGTTTTAAAGTTTCAAAGTATAAACGGGCAGACTGGTTATGCGCAGCGCATTAGTATCCGTGCTTCAGAAATGTACCTGATAGAAGCGGAGGCTGAAGCTGAGTTAGGAAATTATTCAAAGGCGCAGGAGCTATTGCATACAATTCAAAAAAGAGCTTTTGCGGGAGCTGTTAAATCAAGCAACACAGGCCAGGCATTAATCGATGAGATTTTGCTGGAGCGAAGAAAAGAGCTGGCAGGCGAAGGATTCCGTTGGAATGATATTAAGCGCCGTAGCCTGCCGTTTAAGCGTAATGGGCACCACTGGTCGAAATGGGATTTCCAGTTTGGTGATGAAGATTATTATCGCCTGACATTTCCTATTCCGCAGAGTGAAATTGATAACAACAATGCTTTGTCAGAAGCAGACCAAAACCCAGGTTATTAATTAATACGAAGGTTATAATTAAGAAAAAGGGTAAAACATTGTCTATGATTATTGGGAAAATAAATAAGTGGTTAACAATTGGACAGTTACTAAGTATCGTTTTGATACTTAGTAGTTGCTCCAAAGATGAAAGCATGGAGAGCTTAAACCCCAATGCGGGGCAAAGCTTTCTGAATGTGGAAAGCGAGGGTTACGTAGTAACCTTAAACGCTGAAGAACCTGTTGATGGGCAGGAAGGAATCTGGCGCATCTATAGTGGAGTAAACGGGACATTTGATGACTTAAATGACCCAAAAACAATTTTTCATGGCGAGCCGGGAGAGATCTATCAACTGGGCTGGGAAGTAAGCCAGGGAAAAGAATATGAAGCTGAAACAATTACCGTTTCGTTTATGCCTTTAAAGGCGACAATTTCTACGTATGTAAAGGATACCTTATTCAATAATGTATCGATTGAATTAGAAGCAGAAGCTGCACAATTCGGTGCCGAAGGTCAATGGACAATTATTTCCGGCGACGGCGGCCGAATTGAGAATGCAGATAATCATATAGCGCAATTTATTGGTAAAGAAGGAAGCGATTACGAATTACAATGGACGCTGTCTTTTGGATCAAAAGAAGATGTTAAGACCATTGCTTTTCATACCGATACTTTGCGAGCTGATGCCGGAATGAATAACCTGGATATAATAACATCTCAGGAAGCACAAATTAAATACACAAACTTAGATGCCTTTTTACCGGCAGGAGGAACAGGTGTCTGGACCGTATTGGGTACAACAGATGGAGAGGTATTGGCCTTTAATGACGCCAGTTCGGTATTTAAAGGAACGGCTGATCAAACGTATCAACTACTATGGACTGTTCAGGTAGATGATTACCAGGCTAAGGATACGCTTGAGATTCGTTTTCGCGGATTGTGGGGTATGTGGACCGATGAACGGGATGACCAATCCTATCGATTTGTAGAAATCAACGGTTTGGAATGGATGGCCGATAATTACAATTACAATAGCTTTCCTTATACCGGAGGCGTTCATGAATACACAAAATATATCCGATCATGGTATTACGGTCAAAGCTCACGTGCGCATATTGAAGATGGCGTACCGGTGGAAGGAGAAGAGGCCAGAAAGCTTTACGGTCGCCTGTATAACTTTTATGCATCGATCTTTGATGCACCGGAAGGTTGGCGTTTACCAACCAAAGATGAGTTTCTGGCACTAGACGGCTATGTGACGTCGAAGGGTTTATCAACCAAAGAACTGATGGTTGGTGGGGAAACAGGTCTGGAGCTTGTGTATGGCGGAAGCAACTCTTATAGCAATAACAACGGTGACCAAAGAGATTATTTCTCAGAACAAGGCATTTCAGCATATTATATGACCGATGAATATACGCCTGAAAAATTTGAAGTATTTGGAATGATGCTAAGCGAAAAGTTTGAAGGTATCGCACAAGTACCAATGTCTGCTTTTTTTACGGGCATTTCCGTTCGCTATGTAAGAGAGGTGACGAATAATTGATTTAAGAACAAGGACTAATAGTCAATGATTAGCTAAATAGCTGTTTAGGCCTTGATTAATCATCAGGAATAATAGTAATCATATGAAGAAGTTAAAATATAGTTTTCTCTTAATAGTCGTCTTTTTGCAGGTGCTGGCCACGCAGGCTCAGGTACCAATGGAAGACTTGGTTAAGGGTAAAATCAGGATTAAGCTTAAGAAGGAGTACCTGCAAGAGCTAACTCCTCTTAAAGGAGCTACAACAACTACCAGCTCCAAAGTGATTGGTATTGACCGTATCGATCAGTTGAGCGATGAAATTGGTATTACACGTATTAATCGTGTTTTCCCTTTCTCGCCACAGAATGAAGAACGCCACCGCAAACATGATTTGCATTTATGGTACGAGCTGGATTTTGATGAAGAAGAAAATCCGAATGGAGTGGCTACTATGTATTCTCAGTTAGAAGATGTGGCCATTGCCAAACCTGTTTATAAGAAAATATTTATTGAAGGTGAAGGAACGCCTGTTCCTGTTAATATTGATTCTTTAGCCTTATTGGCTTCACCGGGTAGTGAGTCAACAACGGGCTTAAAGAGCTTTACGGCCAACAATGCCGGAGAGGTAACATTCAATGATCCTCAGTTAAGTCAGCAGTGGCATTACGAAAATGATGGAACAATAGGTACCGCCAATGTGGATATTGACCTGTTTAAAGCATGGGTCAAAGAGACTGGTAACTCTGATGTTATTGTTGCCGTGGTTGATGGTGGTATTGATACCAAGCATGAAGATTTAAAAGACAACCTTTGGGTGAATGAGGCCGAGCTAAATGGTGAACCGGGAGTGGATGATGACCAGAACGGATACGTTGATGATATCCATGGTTTTAACTTTATTTATGGTGGTGCCGTAACAGCACATTTCCATGGAACACACGTAGCTGGTACCGTAGGTGCAGTTACTAATAATGGCATTGGTGTGGCTGGTGTTGCCGGCGGAGATTATAGCAATGGTAAAGGTAATGGAGTACGTTTGATGTCTTGTCAGGCTTATGATACACGTGGTGGTGATGGTAAAGGTTTTGCTGCGGCCATTGTGTATGGAGCCGATAATGGTGCAGTTATTTCTCAGAATTCATGGGGTTATTCTACACCAGGCTATTGGGAACCGGAAGTATTGGATGCGATTAAGTATTTTATTGCTGAAGCAGGTTATTACGAAGGCAGTCCGATGCAGGGTGGAGTTCTTTTCTTTGCAGCAGGTAACTCTGGTAAGATGGAAGAGCATTATCCGGCTGCTCACGAGGAAGTAGTTGCTGTTGGATCAACTGGTCCGGCAGGTGATAACGCGCCTTACAGTACGCATGGTCCTTGGGTGGATATATGTGCACCAGGTGGTGACCAAAGTTTTGGTTCAGAAGGAGGAGTGTTAAGTACACTACCGAACAATAAATATGGTTTTCAGCAGGGAACATCCATGGCTTGTCCGCATGTTTCCGGTGTGGCCGCTTTAGTAGTCTCAAAATTTGGAGGACCTGCTTTTACAGCTGATGACCTGAAAGGAATAATTCTTGGTTCGACCACAGGTTTAACCTTTGATCACAACGATAACTTCGGAATTGGTAATCTGAATGCTTTAAATGCATTAGCTGAAGATTTGCGCATCGCACCAGATCCAATTGATGATTTACGAGCTTTTGATATCGCCCATAATGAATTGTCATTGGAATGGACAGTGCCGGTGGATTCGGATGATTTCCGACCTATTAAGTTTCATTTAGCAGTTAGTGGAGATCTTTTAACGGCTAAGAACTTTGATCAGGCTTCTGTAATTACTCTGGAGAACCCTTTTGAAGCACTACTCTTTATACGCTTTATTG
>DIYS01000258.1 GCA_002429115.1 Saccharicrinis sp. UBA6048
GGCTATTTAGGGCTATGTAGGGCTATGTATGGCTATGTAGGACTATGTAGGGCTATGTAGGGCTGTGGTACGGAACATGGCGTCGATGCACGGTGAAGGCGGCTCTGATGAAATTGATTTCTCGGATAACTCCACAAATAGCAATCCTCGAATTAAAGTAGGATTTGATGAGAAGAAACATATGTATATATGGGATGGTGATTTTGAGACGTTTAAAGATTTTTGCCAACAGGATTTAGGGTTCGAACTGCTAAAAACCACCGGTGAAGATGGCGACCGAAAAATGTCAATCAAGACGAAGGGAGCAACGCTGACGTTCTACAAGAACACCAAAACCATACAAATACAGGGATCTGATGCATTAGTCGTAAAGGTGAAGTTAAAATCGTTTCTTAGTCACTCTGAGCTCGACCAGCCCGAATCTGCTGAGATTGAATCTTCCCGCCATCTTGACTTCGGCGTTGGAGAAGAGAACAGTCACATAGATTCTACTCAACGACTGTACAAGGAGATTAGTGATATGAAAAAGGAAATATCCAATCTCTGGAATATTATTCAAACGCCGAATCAATCAGAAAAGCAGGATTGCCAGTGTTCTGTAGAAGTCCGTCGACTTGAAGATCAGAACCGGTCGCTAAAAGACAGACTTGAGGAGGTTGAACGGGAAAAGGACGCTCTTTTGTTATCGCTTTCCCTACTGGCCGCTAAAACACATACACCTGCGTCTCCACCTACTATGGATAACTCGATAATAGAACTGCATACACAACAGGAACCATCAGCATCTACGACTACAAATGATGCTTTGACTGATAATAGAGCTCCGAAGGCATGTACAGGTATAAGTATGCGGTCTTCTAGTGCAGATTCGGGAAAAAGTGCTACAATCCCGTTGACTAGCTCGGTCAAACCCATTAAAGGTAAGAAGCCTAAAGTTTTAATAATTGGGGATTCCATGATCAAGGAAATAGAGGCCGAGAAGCTGTCAAAAACTCAGTCAATAACTAAAACTTGTATTCCCGGAGCGACAGTTGTAAAGATAAGAGATCAACTTGTTGCGGCATTTATTGAGGATAGTGGTTATGATCACGTCATAATACACGCAGGCACAAATGACTTAGCCGACTCACAGCAGGATGAAGTGATTGAGCGAGTAAAGGAGATGGCGGAGAAGGTCACAGAGCTTAGTTCTTCAACGAAAATTACAATTTCAAGTATAATAACAAAGCGAGAACCTGATGTAAACAACAAAATTTCGCATATTAATGAATCCCTGAAGTCTGTTTGTGTTACAAAAGGGTGGACATTTATCGATAATTCACGCATCGAAATCGCACACCTTAAGAACAAAGGAATTCATTTGAACAAAGACGGAGTTAAACTTTTTGCCGCAAACATCATTAGGCAAGCACTGAACCCTAAACATCGGTCTAAAGGGAAAAACAACAAAAATTTTCAGGATCCCGTTTGGAAACTAGCCAAAGTTCTCAGTCAAATAACTCGGGGCAGTGCGTCATAAATTCAATCAGTGAAGGTTGTTCCACAACAACAGAATTAGCCGACCAATCCCCGCTAAATAGCCATTTGCTTAAGGAGATGTCCAATAATAGAGGTTTTAAATTGGCAGCCCTAAATATTGCGAGTCTTCAGGCCCATATAGATGAACTCCGCGTTTACATGTATTCAAAAGTCATTGATATTCTTGCAATTAATGAATCCCGCCTTAGTAGCTCAATCTCAAATGGCGAAGTTTCCATTCCAGGCTATATCCTGGAAAGAAATGACCGAAACAGGAATGGTGGTGGGGTTGCTTTGTATATAAGAAATACAATAAATTATGAGCTTCTGCATGAGTATGATGATGATAGGCTTGAATGGCTAGGTATCAAAGTAAATAAATTCATGACTAAGCCTTTTATTGTTGGGACCTGGTACAGGCCCCCTGATGCTAATGCTGAAATATTGATGGCTTTTGAATCACTTATTGACCGTATCGAGATGCTAGGGCTAGAAGTGAATATAATAGGAGATTTCAATTGCAATGTGGGTGCCACTCTCTTGGAATCACATACAAAAAAATTTTTGGATATTTGCAATCTCTACCAATATCATCAATTAATTCGCGAGCCCACTCGTATTACTGAAAAAACAACCAGTACAATTGATTTGTTTATTACAAATAATAATGATTTATTTGTGCAGTCTGGCATTTGTCACATTGGCATTAGCGACCATTCTCTAATTTTTGCAGTTCGTAAATTCAGTTTGCCAAAACGATCTCCACTGATTGTACAGAGCAGACAATTCAGAAATTTTGATGGAGATCTGTTTCGTACTGATCTCAGTCAGGTCCCATGGCACCTTGTTGACTATGAATTTAATCCAAACAGTGCATGGGAGATGTGGTCCAATATGTTTCTGAAAATCTGTGATCTTCATGCCCCAAAGAAGAGCAGAAAAATTAGAAATAACCATGCCCCCTGGCTAACCCCTGAACTTAAGAAGCTGATGTTCCAAAGGGATAAACTAAAAAGGGTGGCTAATATAAATAAAACCGAAACTAATTGGAACAGTTATAAATCTGCACGTAATAAAGTAAATATTAGTATAAAGAAGGCTAAAGCTGAGTATTATGAGCGTTACTTTGAAGAAAATATGGGTGACATGAGAAAAACATGGAAAGGTATTAACATGATTATGGGACGAAGTTCTCGTACTACAGAGATCAGTAATATTATAGTAAATGACTCGTGTTATACAGACCCAACTGACATTAGTAACGCTCTTAATGATCATTTTACGAAGATTGGCCCGGCACTAGCAAACAGCATACCTGAAACTGGTAATAGCTTTGAGGATTTTATGAATCCATCAATATCTAGCTTCTCTCTTACAGAAACAAACGTTGGAGTAGTCCATCGATTGATTAAGTCATTAGCTCTTAAAAAGGCTACAGGCCTTGATGGAATATCTAGTAGATTATTAAGGGAGGCGGCAGATATTGTAGTGCCCTCTTTAACCAACATTATAAATCTTTCAATAAGGAGTGGAGTATTCCCAGATAAATGGAAAGTAGCAAAAGTGCTTCCAGTTTACAAAGATGATATTAAATCTGAAGCAAGTAACTATA
>DIYS01000259.1 GCA_002429115.1 Saccharicrinis sp. UBA6048
GCAGTGAATTTTTCGGGTTAATATATCAATGCCTAAAAAGATGAATCGCATTGTTTTTATCTGATTCTCCAGGTTGAATTGACCTATTGCTTCTTCATCCTCCGGTGATAGTTTATGGTTCTTTTGAAGAATTGGGGTGATTTTGTTAATAACATCCTCAACTTTTTCACCTCGTTTTGCAACCAAACCAAAATAATGCACCTGATCGCCGTAGTTAAAGGTTTGTTGCATCGACGTGAACGGCAGGTAAACGGTTTCTTTTTTATTGCTGCCAATATTTATTTGAGGGTTGTTTGATCTAAAAACGCCAACTACCATAAAATAAACGCCATTAACACGCAAGTACTGGCCAACAGGATCTTCATCTTCGTCAAACATTACCTCGTATACTTTCTCGCCAATGATGCAAACTTTGCGTTTAAGCTTAATGTCTTCATCGTTTATATATCTGCCATACGGCATGGTACATGGATCAATTTCACGATAACTCGGATAATCACCCATCACATTAAAGGCTCCGGAGCGTTTACCTCTGACGATGTTTTCACCGCTTCTTAAGTTCCATCCATTTAATCGTGGAGAAATTACTTCAACTTCAGGAACCTGATCTTTAATTGCTCTGATGTCATCATTATCAATCTGCCAATGCCGCCCACGTTTGAAACCTTCGTAAGCAACAGTTGTGTTCTCTGCCCACATAAATCCGCTGTTGGTGGCAAAATCTTTAACACCTTCATAAACGCCATTCTTTAGACCATTACCTGATCCGGTCATGACAATTAACATGAAGATGGCCCAAAACACACCAAAGGCAGTGAGTACACTTCTCAATTTATTTTTTTTGATAGCATTAAATATCTCTTGCCATCTGTCTTTATCAAACATAGCTTTTGACTTTGGGTTAGAGTTATTCGTCGTGTAAGGCTTCAATCGGTCGGATGGCTGCTGCTTTGCGCGCCGGAATATACCCGGCAATCAGTCCGGCAGTTACCAGTATCACCAAAGCCGATAATGCCACATTGAAGTCGGCTGAAGGATTAAAAAATGCCCTCTGCACATCCTGATTTTCAACAGCTACCTGTTGAAGGATTGCCGAAACACCAGCCAGTAAGCCCATACCAGCAATTAGGCCCATAAGGCCAGCCAAAGCTGTAATAAGAACAGATTCAGATAATACCAATCGAATGATGGAGAAAGGACTGGCACCAATTGCTTTTCGTATGCCGATTTCTTTGGTTCGTTCCTTTACCAGGATGATCATGATATTACTAACGCCAACAATTCCGGCAATGATGGTCATAATGCCAATGACCCAAACAAACATCCGGATGCCAGCAAAAACTCCTTGAGCTTGCTTAAAATTTTCCAATGTATTCCAGATGCCAATAGCCTGTTTATCATCAGGTGCAACACGATGACGCTCAATTAAAAGATCGCGCACTTCATCTTCAATGCGTTTGTTTTCTGCTACTGTTGTGGCATTTGTAGAAATTGCCATTTCAGTTAAGCGATTATTGCCGTTAAAGATTCGTTGTGTTGTAGTCAAAGGCATGTACAACTGTTTCTTGTCTTTATCTTCCGGATCAAGAAATGTACCTACAACCATAAATGGAACGCCATTAACCCGTATGTATTTGCCAATTGGCTTTTCTTCTTCATCTTTGAACAGATGCTTTTGAACCGGTTCGGAAATGATAATGGATTTCCTGAACTGTTTGATGTCGAATTCATTAATATAGCGTCCCTGAAGCATGTCAACGAGCTGAATCTTTTTAAATTCAGGCATTATACCTTCAATTCGGAAGTCGCCATATTCATTCTTATAAGTCACTGCATAATCACCCCAAAGATGAAAACGACCAGAAAAGTTATCCATGTCATCCTCAAACTTTCGTTTTAATATATCACCATCGGCAACGGTAAAATTAATGCGGCGACCAGCTTTTAGTCCATCATGAGCCACTTGCGTTCTTCGGCTCCATATCCATAAAGCATTCTTTGATGTGTTTCTGAAGTTAAATTCCATGCCATTCTCAAGGCCTTTGCCCGATCCTAAAAGAATGATAAGCATAAAGATTCCCCAGGCAACACTGAATCCTGTCATTATTGCTCTCAGCTTATTTTGTCTAAGCGTAGAGAAAATCTCTTGAATATAGTCAATCATGGTTTCTAAGCTTAAGGATTGACATAAATAGCATGACTGCTTTTATCAGCTAACGGTACATTCGTATGGTTCGATTCAATAATGCCATCCTTAAGCCGGATAATTCTTTGGGTCATGTTTGCTATATCATTCTCATGGGTAACAATAATAACAGTTATCCCTGTAGAATTAACCTCTTTAAGAATTTCCAATACTTCGTAAGATGTTTGAGTATCAAGAGCACCTGTTGGCTCATCGGCCAAAATGACCTTCGGTTCGGAAATTAATGACCGTGCAATGGCAATGCGCTGTTTCTGTCCTCCCGACAATTCACTGGGCAGATGGTTCCACCAGTCTTTAAGTCCTAACCGATCGAGTAATTCAAGTGCTTTTGCATTTCTCTTTTTTCTGCTGACACCTTTGTAATATAATGGGAGTGCAACATTTTCCATCGCATTTTTAAACGAGATGAGGTTAAATGACTGGAAAATAAAGCCTATATACTTATTCCTGAATGCCGCTGCTTTTCGCTCACTCATTTTTTGAATAAGAATATCATTTAAATAATATTCTCCCTGATCGTAATTATCCAGTATTCCAAGGATGTTTAATAGTGTAGACTTACCGGAACCTGATGATCCCATGATTGAGACCATTTCTCCTTCCTTAATATCAATGTCCAGGCCTTTTAAGACATGTAAGGAGTTGCTGCCGGTGACATAGGATTTGTGTAATTGATTTACACGAATAATGCTTTGGCTCATAATGACTTTTTCCTTAATTGTAATAGTTTCTAATGGGTAGAATGATTGCATCAAGTCTTATGCCGATGTGCTTAAGTGTCAGTTAAACAGGTGAATGGTATTAAGAGGGTTTTAGGGTGAGTGATGGAAATCATGTTTTTTGTTCGATTTCGTACATCGTGATTGTTACACCTCTTGCTATTAGTGCTTTTGAGTGGTGTATATGATTAAAGTGTTCGAAGTGTGCGTTTACGAACAGTTGAGCTATAATACGTTTTTGTTATTTCTAAAGTTTAGATCAATCAGTAACTTTATTGTATCGATTGTAAACGTTTGGGAGAAAACGATTAATTCACAGATATAAGATTAATAACTGCAACGAAAATATGTTTTTGTGATTGGATAGCTAATATAAACCCTTGATTATGAAAATGAAATGGATGTTAATAATGTTTCTGTTCGTCTTATCGGCTTGCGATGATCTTACATATCGATATTATACGCTGATTAATGCTGATGGAACAGTATTTAAACGAATCGTTGCGGAAGGCGATTCGTCAAGTGTATATGGTCAACCTTTTTCATTTGATATTAATAAGGGATGGAGTCTTAAATACGATATAAAGGTTGATGCGAATAATGGCGATACACTTTTTATGGCGATAGCCGAGAAAGAATTTGAATCCGTTGAAGCAGTTAATCATTCGCTTTATTTTAAAAGTGATTCTGCCTTAAAAGATAATATTCATACTAAATTGGTTCGCAAGTTTGCCTGGTTCTTCACTTTTTATGAATATACAGAAACATTTCTTCAGCGATTCCCTTTTAAACACCTGTCAATAGATGATTATATGTCTGATGAGGAGTATGCGTATTTCTTTTTGGGAGATACATCTTGTGTGGAAATGATGTCGGATGTGGGAGTGAAAACTTTTGATCAGGAAGGCGAGTTGAAGTTTTTTAAGTACGTGTCTGCCTCATTAGGCATAGAATTTAAAGAACTGTGTAATAAATATGCCTCTGAAAATGGGCAGATTGAGTTAGGTCGGTCCGATTCTTTATTGATTATGCAGGTCTTTGAGTCATCAATAGATGACGAGCCTGATATAGAAGAAATTTGTTTGTTAATAGATAAGCAACTTGGGGTTTCTTGGTTGAGCGATGCTTTTAACAATGAATATTTTGTTGATTTTGAGAAGCAAATAGAGGATGAGCTGCTTTTTATAAATGAAATAGATTACTTTTCTGAGGTCGAAGTGCCAGGGCTGGTTCATGAAACGAATGCCCATACGGTGGATGATAATATTGCTAAGTGGCAGTTCAAACGGGGAAGTTTTGCATATAAGAACTATGTACTTCTATTAAAATATAGAATAGTTAATTATTGGACTTTTATAGTAGTTGGTGTACTTGTTATTATTTTAGTAGTAGCATTAATAAAGAGAAAGAGATGAAAAATGTTCTGGTAATTACATTGGTGTTACTTTTATTGGGTTGTGATTCCCATCCCAAAGTAGAAGTAAAAACATCCGAAGGTGATATTATTGTTGAGGTTTTTGAAGATAAAGTACCATTAACAGCATCTAGTTTCTTAAACCTTGTAGATGATAATATATATGATAGCGCTTTCTTTTATAGAGTGGTCACACTGACCAATCAGGATAAGAACTCAACTAAGATTGAAGTTGTTCAAGGTGGATTATATCATGATGAACGTGTAAATATGATGAAAGTAATTAGGCATGAATCAACGGATGAAACAGGTATCTTGCATAAAGATGGTGTGATAAGCATGGCGCGATTGGAACCAGGCACTGCTTCTTCAGAGTTTTTTATTTGTATTGGAGCTCAGCCGGAGTTGGATTATGTAGGTGAGAGGAATATGGATGGACAAGGTTTCGCAGCGTTTGGCAGGGTTATTAAAGGAATGGATGTGGTTAAGAAGATTCACAAACAGAAAAATACCAATCAAATTCTGGATACCATGGTAAAGATTGATTCAATAAGAAGAATCTGATACTATAGATGTACGCGATAAATATCAAAATCTCGAATGCTACGTCATAGTAAACCTTAAATAACGTCTGCTTTCCAACTTCATTATAGATTGAATCCAATTTATTTCAAAAAAATCTCACCAACCAACCCCCACCAAATCAGCCCCTAAGTCCCCATCTTCAAACATCCCTTCAAAAAAATCCACTTTTAAATTTTGAAGTGTAAAAAAAACGCCCTTATTTTGCACCCGCTTTTGAGAAAAACGCTTCTCATGAAAAGCAGGACTGGTAAGGGTTTCAACGCTTACGGGTACGTATTGAAAGGTAAAAGACTTGACAA
This sequence comes from Saccharicrinis sp. UBA6048, assembly GCA_002429115.1. GTDB lineage: Bacteria > Bacteroidota > Bacteroidia > Bacteroidales > Marinilabiliaceae > Carboxylicivirga. Next base: position 5,224 of record DIYS01000259.1, read on the forward strand.
GTGAAAGGAGGTTTAATAACTTAGTTTTCCTGTCAAAAAAAAGCTTTAAATTTTTTCTAAAAATAGTTTTGGAAATTAGAAATAAAAACCTTTATCTTTGCAGCCGCAAAAACAACAAGGGTTGCCTGTGCAGAGCTTGTTAAAGCATGGGATTTGCAAGGTGTTGAGAAGGTTTTAAATTAGTTTTGAAGGCCGGTTTTTTAAAAGCGACAGCGATAAAAAAAATAACTTCAAAAAACTTAAAAAAAACATTTGGATTAAAGCT
>DIYS01000128.1 GCA_002429115.1 Saccharicrinis sp. UBA6048
CGAATACCACGGTAACATCCAATATCCATCAATCGCTTGATGTTCAATTGAATTTCTGAACGCAATTCACCTTCGATCTTGTATGTATCGGCGATGTTTTCACGAACCGCTTTAATTTGTTCGTCAGTCCATTCAGAAACTTTGATATTAGCGTCAACGCCAACATTCTGAAGAATTTCTTGTGCTCTGCTTCTACCAATACCGTAGATATAAGTCAAAGCAATTTCTCCTCGCTTATTTGAGGGTATGTCAACTCCAGCAATCCTTGCCATAATCTTATAATTTATCCTTGACGTTGTTTAAACTTTGGATTCTTCTTATTAATCACGTATAAGCGCCCTTTGCGTTTTACGATTTTACAATCGGCACTTCTCTTTTTTACAGATGCTCTAACCTTCATGATCAGTCACTTTATTATTTGTATCTATAAGATATTCTTCCTTTTGTCAGATCATATGGCGACATTTCAACTTTCACCTTGTCTCCAGGTAAAATTTTGATATAGTGCATACGCATTTTACCAGAAATATGAGCCGTTATGATATGACCGTTTTCCAATTCCACTCTAAACATGGCATTGGATAAGGCTTCGATAATTGTTCCGTCTTGTTCTATAGAGGCTTGTTTCGCCATAATTTTGATAACTTTTTATTTTTCAGACTGCAAATGTAATACTTCTTCTACAAATTTGAAACTAGAAAGTATATCAGCTTTACCTTTTCTTACTGCTACAGTGTGTTCATAATGAGCAGATACCTTCTTATCTATGGTTCTGATCGTCCATCCATCGTCTTCCTGAACAATCTGGCGCTTGCCTAAATTAATCATTGGTTCGATGGCGATAACCATACCAGACTTAAGTTTAGTACCATTTCCCTTCCTACCATAATTGGCTACTTCAGGTGCTTCATGCAGGTCTTTTCCAATTCCATGACCTACCATTTCACGCACTACTGTGTAACCTCGTTCTTCAGTATAATTTTGAATGGCATGCCCGATATCTCCCAAACGATTATTTTCAATCGCCTGCTCAATACCTTTGTATAATGATTCTTTGGTAGCCTCTAAAAGAGCTTTTACTTCAGGTGCTACTTCCCCAATTGGAAAAGTATACGCTGAATCGCCATAAAATTCATTTAACAACACACCACAATCCACTGATACGATATCACCCTCTTGCAGAGGTTGATTATTTGGTATTCCGTGAACAACCTGTTCGTTAACAGATGTACAAAGGGTATTTGGAAACCCCTGGTAATTTAAAAAGGCAGGAGTACCTCCATTATCTCTAATGAAGGCCTCTGCTATCTTGTCAAGTTCTAACGTAGAAACACCAGGCCTTACAGCCTTGGCAACTTCACCAAGCGTTTTAGCAACCAACTGGTTACTTATACGCATCAACTCAATTTCTTCGTCAGTCTTTAAATAAATCATGTGAATGATCGTTCTCAATTAATATATCGCAGCTCCACCAGCTGATCTACCCATTATTCTACCTGATTTGGTCAAGCCATCATAGTGTCTCATCAACAAATGACTTTCGATTTGCTGCAATGTATCAAGTACTACACCCACTAAGATTAATAGTGATGTACCACCGTAGAATTGAGCAAATCCTTGATCAACACCAGCCATCATAGCAAATGCAGGAAGGATGGCCACCAAAGCAAGAAATACAGACCCTGGAAGGGTAATCTTAGACATTACAGAGTCTAAGAATTCAACTGTTTTTCTTCCTGGCTTAACACCCGGAATAAATCCTCCATTACGCTTCATATCCTCTGCCATTTGCGTTGGATTAATTGTGATAGCCGTATAGAAATAGGTAAACAAGATGATCATCGTTGCGAAAATAACATTGTACCAGACCCCAGTAAAGTTAGCAAATATTGATGCTACACCACTTGCCGACTCACTATCAACAAATCCCGCAAATGTTACCGGAATAAACATGATAGCCTGAGCAAAGATGATAGGCATTACACCTGCTGCATTAACTTTTAATGGTATGTACTGGCGAACACCTCCGTACTGCTTGTTACCAACAATTCGTTTAGCATACTGCACCGGTATACGACGCGTACCCTGAACTAATGCAATGGTAGCTGCAAAAACGAAGAACAACACAACAAATTCGATTAGTAACATAACCAAACCACCGCTTCCACTACCAGCTTCCATTCTTGATATAAACTCTGCCAACATTGATTGTGGTAAGCGAGCAATAATACCAATCATGATGATTAAGGAAATACCATTACCAATACCTTTATCGGTGATACGCTCACCTAACCACATTACGAACATTGTTCCTGCAGTTAATATAATAGTACTGGTTAGTAAAAATCCAAATCCATCATTTATAATAGCATCTCCAGCTTGAGCACGAAGATTAGCGATAAAACCTGGTGCTTGAACAATCAAAATCAATACAGTCAGATAACGTGTGATCTGATTGATCTTTCTACGTCCACTTTCACCTTCCCTTTGAAGACGTTGAAAGTAAGGTACTGCAATCCCCATTAACTGAATAACGATGGAAGCAGAGATGTAAGGCATAATACCCAATGCAAAGATTGATGCGTTTGAAAACGCACCCCCCGAGAACATATCGAGCAGGCCTAATACACCGTCCCTAGTTTGACTTTTTAAAGCACTTAATTGCGTAGGATCGATTCCTGGAAGTACAACAAAAGAACCAAGTCGATAAATCAACAATAATCCTAATGTAGTTGTAATTCTGGATTTCAGATCCTCAATTTTCCAGATGTTGCGGATGGTTTCGAATAGTTTCATTCAATTACAATTTTACTACAGTTCCTTCAGCAGCTTCGATAGCTTTAGTTGCAGACTCAGAGAATGCATGAGCTTTCACCTCTAATTTAGCTTTTAGCTCACCGCTTCCTAAGATCTTAACCAAGTCGTTTTTGCTTACTAAACCTGCTTCTCTTAATACTTCAGGATCAACAACAGTCACGTTTTTCTTTTCAGCCAAAACTTGAAGTAATTCAATATTTACAGCTTTATACTCAACGCGGTTAATGTTTTTGAATCCGAATTTAGGAACACGTCGCTGCAAAGGCATCTGACCACCTTCAAAACCAAACTTACGTGAGTAACCAGAACGTGACTTGGCACCTTTATGACCACGAGTAGATGTTCCACCGCGACCAGAACCTTGTCCACGACCGATACGCTTTGAGGCTTTTACCGAACCTTTTGCAGGTCTTAAGTTATTTAAATTCATATTTACTTCCTCTAATTCGTTCGACCAAATTATCTTTCTACTGTCACTAAGTGCAGTACTTTCTGAACCATTCCTTCAATTTGAGGTGTGGCTTCATGTTCAACGGTTTGCTGAAGCTTCTTCAGCCCAAGGGCAGCCAAGGTGTTTTTTTGCCTTGCAGTGGCCCCGATTTTACTCTTAACCTGAGTTACTTTTATCTTAGCCATTTGTCCTTATTTATCCGTTAAATACTTTGTCCATTGTTACACCTCTTTGCTGAGCAATAGTAGCAGCATCGCGTAATTCAGTTAGAGCGTTAATAGTCGCTTTAACTAAGTTGTGAGAGTTAGAAGAACCTTTTGACTTAGCCAATACGTCTGTTACACCAACACTCTCTAATACTGCACGCATCGCACCACCCGCTTTAACACCGGTACCGTGTGATGCAGGCTTCATAAATACACTTGCTCCACCAAAACGAGCTAATTGCTCGTGAGGAATAGTACCATTGATAATTGGTACCTTAACTAGATTCTTCTTGGCAGCTTCAACACCTTTAGCAATAGCTGTTGTTACTTCGCCTGCTTTACCAAGGCCCCAGCCAACAACGCCATTCTCATTTCCAACCACAACAATGGCAGAGAAAGAGAATGTTCTACCACCCTTGGTTACTTTAGTTACCCTGTTGATAGCAACCAAACGATCTTTTAACTCAAGATCGTTATTGTTTCTGATTCTTTTATTATTTCCAGCCATCGTTTGTTAGAATTTAAGCCCTGCTTCACGAGCAGCATCGGCTAATTGTTTAACTCTACCATGATAAAGGTATCCATTTCTATCAAATACAACAGCAGTAATACCAGCCTTTTGCGCAGCTTCGGCAATATTCTTACCTACCATTGCGGCTACTTCAGACTTTGTACCTTTCTGATCTGCAATTTCTTTAATCAAAGAAGATGATGCTGCTAATGTTTTTCCATTAACGTCATCTATTAGCTGAACAGAAATCTGCTTATTGCTTCGAAACACTGACATTCTTGGACGCTCTGCGGTTCCGCTAATGTTTTTGCGAACACGCATTTTGATTTTTCGTCTTCTTTCTAATTTTGAAAAAGCCATAATTCCTAATTTAAACTACATTAAACTTTTGCAGACTTACCGGCCTTACGACGAATTTCCTCGCCTTTGAAACGTACACCTTTTCCTTTGTAAGGCTCAGGCTTACGTAATGACCTAATCTTAGCACATACTTGTCCTAATAACTGCTTATCTGCTGATTCAAGCGTAATAATAGGATTGCTTTTTCTGTCAGTTACAGCTTCCACTTTAATTTCTGAAGGCAACATTAAGTGAATTGGGTGAGAATATCCCAAAGCCAATTCAAGAAGTTGACCCTGGTTAGTTGCGCGGTAACCCACACCTACTAATTCAAGTTGCTTCTTGTAACCTTCTGAAACTCCTACCACCATGTTGTTGATCAACGAGCGGTACAATCCGTGCATTGCACGTGTTTCTTTCTCATCGTTGGGACGAACAACTGTTACTGTTCCTTCCTCAACTTTTACTTCCATTTCAGGGTGAATATTTTGTGACAATTCGCCTTTTGGGCCTTTTACTGTCACCGTATTGTCTTTTACAGTTACGTTCACTCCTGAAGGTATGCTGATCGGCGCTTTTCCTATCCTAGACATAATTCTTCTTTTTTAATAAACGTAACACAATACTTCACCACCAATTTTTTGAGCACGAGCTTCTTTATCCGTCATTACACCACGCGATGTTGAAACGATAGCAATACCCAAACCATTTAAAACCCGAGGTAAACTACGATACCCGGCATACGATCGTAAACCAGGTGTACTTACTCTCTTAAGAGTTTTGATGGCTGGAGTTTTAGTTTGCGGATCGTACTTAAGTGCGATTTTCACAACTCCTTGCTTGTCATCATCGACAAATTTGTAATTCAAGATATAACCCTTCTCAAAAAGAATTTTGGTCATCTCTCTTTTAAGGTTTGAAGCCGGAACTTCAACAACCCTATGACCCGCCATAATGGCGTTCCTGATTCGTGTCAGGAAATCTGCTATTGGATCTGTCATTTTATAAAGATTAAATTGATCCCGGTATTAGTAAATACCGGGACAATATTTAACACTCTTACCAACTTGCTTTTTTAACACCAGGTATTAAACCAGCTGAAGCCATTTCGCGGAACTGAATCCTTGAAAGACCAAACTGTCGCATGTAACCTTTCGGACGTCCGGTTATCTTGCAACGGTTGTGCATACGTACTGGAGAAGCGTTCTTAGGAAGCTTTTGCAAACCTACATAATCGCCTTCTGCCAATAGTCTGGCACGTTTTTCAGCATATTTGGCAACAAGCTTAGCCCTTTTTACCTCACGGGCTTTCATTGATTCCTTTGCCATATAACTAGTTCTTTTTCACGTTTTTAAATGGTAACCCAAACTCTTTTAACAGAGCAAAAGCTTCCTCATCGGTTTTTCCCGAGGTCACAAAGGTAATATTCATACCCAATATTTTTGACACATTGTCAATATTTATTTCAGGAAAAATGATTTGTTCTTCAATACCTAAGGTATAGTTTCCACGTCCATCGAGCTTACTGTTGATACCTTTGAAGTCGCGAATTCGAGGCAGAGCCACACGAATCAGACGTTCAAGGAATTCATACATGTTCTCACGACGAAGTGTTACACGTACACCAATTGGCATTTTTTTACGAAGCTTAAAGTTCGAAATATCTTTCTTCGAAAGTGTCGCAACGGCCTTTTGACCTGTGATCGTTGTTAGCTCTTTGATCGCGTTTTCAATCATTTTCTTGTCAGCAGTTGCTGATCCAAGACCCTGGTTGATTACGATCTTCTCTAACTTAGGAACCTGCATGATTGATTTGAAACCAAACTCTTTCATCAAGTTTGGTACAATCTGCTCCGAATACTGTTTTCTTAAACTAGGTGTATAACTCATTACTTGATCTCCTCCCCTGATTTTTTAGCAATTCGAACCAGTTTTCCATCATCATTCAACTTACGACCAACGCGAGTTGGTTTTCCTGTTGAAGGATCTTTCACATTTAAATTTGAAATGTGAATAGGAGCCTCTTTCTTAACTATACCTCCTTGCGGATTCTCAGCATTAGGCTTTGTATGCTTGCTCACCATGTTAACACCTTCAACAATGGCACGCTGTTTAGCGGGGAATACCTCAAGGACTTTCCCTTCCTGGCCTTTGTTGACTCCAGCGTTAACGATAACGATGTCGCCTTTTTTAATATGCAATTTACCCATTATTCTAATCTCTTTGATGATTAAAGTACTTCAGGCGCCAATGAAACGATTTTCATATAACCTTCCCTTACCTCACGGGCTACAGGACCGAAAATACGTGTTCCTCTCATTTCTCCGGCAGCATTCAGCAAAACGCAAGCGTTTTCATCAAAGCGGATGTAGGAACCATCTTGACGTCTAACTTCTTTTTTAGTGCGCACTACTACAGCCTTTGTTACGGTTCCTTTTTTCAATTCACCGCCTGGCGTGGCGCTTTTCACAGTTACCACGATACGATCGCCTACTCCGGCATAACGTTTCCTTGTTCCACCAAGAACACGGATACATAATACTTCTTTGGCTCCACTGTTATCAGCAACTGCAAGTCTAGATTCTTGTTGTATCATGATTACTTAGCTCTTTCTAGAATTTCAACTAATCTCCAACGTTTAGTCTTGCTCAAGGGACGTGTTTCCATGATTTTCACAGTATCCCCGATATTGCATGTGTTGTCTTCATCGTGCGCGTGAAACTTTTTGGTCTTTTTCACGAACTTACCGTAGATGGGGTGCTTCTCGCGAATCTCTACAGATACTACGATAGACTTATCCATCTTGCTGCTAGCTACAATACCTGTACGCTCTTTTCTAAGATTTCTATCCATCTCCTAATTATTTTTCAGTTTGTTGCTTTTGACTCAATACAGTCTTCAAGCGCGCAATGTTTCTACGAGTATGTCTAATCTGCATTGGGTTTTCCAATGGCGAAGTTGTGTGGTTTAACTCCAACTGCTGTAATGCTGCAGTTTCAGTTTCAATACGCTCAGCAATTTCGCTAACACTTAATTCTTTGATTTCTTCTACTTTCATGTCATTAAGCATTTGTTGATTCAACATAGTCTCTTCTCACAACGAATTTAGTAGTTACAGGAAGCTTTTGAGCGGCAAGGCGCAATGCTTCTTTAGCTACTTCGTAAGGTACTCCCTCGCACTCTAAAATGATGCGTCCTGGAGTAACAGGGGCCACAAATCCTTCCGGACTACCTTTACC
>DIYS01000174.1 GCA_002429115.1 Saccharicrinis sp. UBA6048
CACTTTGATCGGCATCTCCAATAAGGAAGAGGTGGTTAAGTTGTTTTAATATTTTCTGTTCGCTTCAACAATAACTTCAGCTTTAGAAAGATGAAATTCCGGCATAGGCACACCTCTTTTGGCAAACATCGCTTTCAATTTATCATCTTCCTGTTTGCGAATAGATTTGTATTTATTGACGTATGTTTCCCAGCTTGTTAATTTCTCATTAGAATAAGGGTTATCGATATCACCTTCTGAAGCAACAATATCAATTTGACGTGCAGTCATCTCCAGGTACATGTCGTCTGATTCCACTTTTAAGATAACTCCCGGCAAGCCGTGAAATTTCCACGGAGCAGCTTTAAAGGGCAAGTCAGTGGTAAACCAGGCGATGTAAGTACGACCGCGAAAGCAGGCACTTGCTTTCAGACAGCTATAACCGAGAATTTCCTGTGTCTCTTTATGAATGGACCACTCAAACAGGTTTAAGCCACTCTCTTTAATGTAATATGGCTTGCTATTTATTTCATCGTAACAGATTAAAGTGTTGCTGATGTAATCTTTGAAAGTGTATTTGTAGGTCGTTTCATACCTGGTTTCTCCTTCTAACTCTTCCAGCGAGCCATCCTCGAGTACTTTAATGCCAGGAGCAAAACTTCTAATGGAAGTGATGGTGCTTAAACATTGATTGCCGTTACCTACCAGTTTTAAAGGGGCTACCTCTTGTTGCCCTAAACGGAATTGGTATTCCAGTTCGATTTGTTTTTCCTGTGATACTACAGTAAAACTAATAAGCAGCATTAATACTGCGGAAGTTAGATTTTTCATTGTAGGGTTATTTAACGTTCTAATAAGTGCCAATTATTACGTTAAAGGTAAACGAGAAGCAGTCCAAAAAAAAACACTGCCATCAATATTTATAAAATATTATGGATTAGAAGATTGTTTGAAAAATACCTCCCGTTGATTTATGTATTTATGAATTATGTTGATGGATCGATATCAACTACTTCTATAAAATGCACTTTAATTTGTTTGTTGCCAGTGTATTCGTAGCTCTGCAATAGTCGATTGTACTCTATCATTACACCAGCTAGCCGAAGTTCATCAATGAGATAAAACAAGTGGGAGCGCGATATGCCTAGTCGTTTGGCTAATACGGAGGAGCATCCGGTTTGTTTTTGCATTAACAATAGATGCAGCGAGTGGTAATGTTGTATACGTTGGTTTATTTTAAAACCGTTTAATTTTAGATCTGGTTGATTCATATCAGGGCTTATGTTATAAATATAACACCAAGCAAGCCATTGTGGGTGACTGGTTTATTAATTAATTTATAGATACTATTCAGGTAACGCTTTACCTATTAACGCTAATTAACCTTGATTGGCCGACTATTAACCCACTTTTAGCTTGCGTGTATCTTTCTTTGTAATCAAGAAACAACCACAGACAGATATGAAAGAGAGGATGCTTAAAAAACGATTTCAAAGTACATTTGTAATTCTACTGATATTGCTAGCTCAGGTAGGGGAGGCCCAAACGCCCAATTATCCAAAGCTAAATGTATATCTTGACTGTATGAGGTGTGACAAAGAATATTTACAGCAGGAATTATCGTATATTAATTTTGTTCGTGACCAAAAAGATGCGGATGTATATGTGATGGTATTGACGCAGGAAACAGGTAGTGGTGGAACAGAGTATGAGTTAGAGTTTACGGGTCAAAATGAATTTGGTGATTTATATTACCGCTCATCGTACATGGTTGATGTTAATGCGACATACGATGAGACTAGAGAAGAAATGAAAATGCACCTGGAAATGGGGCTCGGTAACTTTTGGTCTTTTATGTTTCGCAAGGTACGTCCTTATAATCCGGAAGACACTTTGGCAAATAATACCGAAATGGTTACAGAATCAATAGAAGATAAAGATAAATGGAATTCGTGGGTATTTCAATTAGGTTTAAATGGCAGTATAAGTGGACTAGAAACGGCAACAACAACTAAAATTATGAGCAGTGCCAGTGCAAAAAGGGTGACCGAAAAAAATAAGTTTTACCTAAAAGCCAGTTGGGATAAGGACAAGTCTGAGCGTACTTACAAAAGCTATAATTCCGATGTTGATGTAACTAAAACTTTTATCAAAGAAAATCAATCACTAATTATTAGTGATGCCTTTAGTATTAGTCGTTTGTGGTCATTAGGAGCATTTGCTGAAACTGGCAGATCTACATTTAGCAATTATGATCTATACATGAAATTTAAACCAGGGCTAGAGTTTAGCTTTTTTCCTTACGAAGAGGCCACGCGTAAGCAAATTACCCTCTCATACAAATTTGGTTCCGTATACAATGACTATATCGAAGAGACTATTTTTAATAAAAATGAAGAGTTACTCTGGGAGCATAGTCTTGAAGCGGGAGGTACCGTCAAACAAAAATGGGGAACTATAAGTGGTTCAGTGGTCTATGATGTCTTTTCGCACGATAAAAAATTGTATGCTTTGAATTTTAACCTAAGCGCCAATTGGCGAATTTTCAAAGGTTTATCCTTGAATTTTATGTCGAGGTATAATATCACACACAATCAGGTGAATATCTCCGGTGAAGGATTTACTGTTGAACAAATATTACTTCGTCAGAAACAGGAACTATCGGGTTATAACTACTACACAAGTATTGGTTTTAGTTACACATTCGGATCAATGTTTAATCCGGTTGTTAATCCACGTTTTGGATTTTAATTGTTCATAGTTTTGTTTTAGTATATATTATCAGTTCGTAACTAATGGATGATGCCTCGGTGCCAAAGAGGTGTCATCCTTTTTTTATGCAATTAAGAGGATGACTACTGATTAACCTAAATTAACCATAACTAACTTTGATTCATGTAGTTTTAACGTGATTTTAACCTGATTATAGATGAAGATGTGTTTATTTTGTAATAGTCATTAATAGATAAACACTAAGATTATGAAACTAGTATTTGCTCTACCGTTTTTAGTTTTGACAATGTATTTGGTATCACAACGTCAACCAGGTCATTTTGTTATTGGACACGACGCTAAAGTAAAATATGTACTGGAAACATCATCTTCAGAAACAATAAATAAGTTGCAAGAAGCAATTGAAGCAGAGCTATAATCAACTATGAATTAAAACTCAACACCCTTTATTTTTGATTCAGTGTAATTTTTAGTAGAACAGAGAATTTTAATAGCGCTAATTTGAGTTCTACAAGTATATAGCTCCTGCAGTATTTTGGTTTGTTTTAGTTTGATTATTTAGCTTCTTGAGTTTGCAACTTTTATATCAACCGGCAGTATTTCTGCCGGTTTTTTTATTTTATGAGCGTTAATTATCTGACAAGAAACAGGTAACCCTTGCCTCTAAGTGTTTGAATTTCTATATTTTGATCTTCCTTAAAGTAATTGCGCAATTTTTTGATGTATACATCGAGGTTGCGGGAGTTAAAGAAGGAATCATCTCCCCAAATATTAAGAAGCAAATCTTTACGCTGAATAATCTGTGAGCCTTTTCCGGCCATCATTTGAAGTAACTCACCTTCTCGGCTTGACAGGTTAATTATGCCCGAAGGAGCTATCAGTTCATAACGTTGAGGCAGGTATTTGTATTTACCAATCACAATCTCTTCCGATGATTCTTTTGGCTCAGGTGCCGAAGTACCATGGATAGCAATTTGGTTTTTAATCCTGACAATTAATTCTTCAATGCTGAACGGCTTACGCATGTAATCGGTACCTCCAGCTTCAAAGCCAATGACTAAATCTTCTGTTTCTATTTTTGCCGTAAGAAAGATGATTGGCAATGCAGGAAAACGATTTTTTATCTGTCGACAAAGTGAGAGTCCATCAACATTGGGTAGCATAATATCTAACACACAAACATCGGGCATGAATGTCGCAAAATGATCCATTACCTTCGCACCATCTGTTTCCCATACTACTTCAAATCCCTGTAGTTTTAAAGTGTCATTAATTATTTTGCCCAGGTTTGGCTCATCTTCAATGTAGAATACTTTAGTCATCATGGTTATAATTGAGTTGAAGTTGGCAAGTTAATAATAAATTGACAACCGTGAGGTTTTAAGTTAGCAGCTTGTATTTTTCCATTGTGCTGTTTAATCACCAAGGCCACAAAACTTAATCCAAGGCCAAAGCCCTTGATATTATGCTGATCGCCTTTAGGTACCCTGAAGAATTTATCAAATACCTTGTTAATATACTCCTCCGGTATACCAGGGCCATTATCTGATATTTTTAACTGAGCCGTATTGTTGAACTTGCTTATTTCAACATTTATAATGGTATTTTCACCACCATACTTAATGCTGTTATCTATCAGGTTCTTAATTACACTTTCCATGTATACCTGATCAATTGATAGCATTATCTCTTTGCAAGGACAAATAAAATTTGTGGTAACTTTCTTCTCAATGAACAAGGCCTGCATGTTATTTATGATGTTTTGTGTAAACACACATAAATTGGTGTCCTCAAACTTTACCTGCTTTTCTTGCTTTTCCATTTTAGAGTGCTCTAGTACACGACTCGTTAGCAAATCAAGGCGGTTCATTTCGTGTGCCACCATTTTCATATATTCGTCCGTTATCTTTGGGTCGGCCTGTAATCCAAAACTTCTTAATGCTTCAAGAGCAGCTTTAGCTGTAGCCACCGGAATCTTAAGCTCGTGGGTGATGTTGTTAATAAAATCGCTGCGCAGCACATTGAGACGCATTTGCTTTATGTAGCTTCGGTAAGTAAATAATAAGGCAAAAGCAGAGATGCTAAGTAGAACCAATATAAAGATTATTTGTGGTGTTATTATTTTAAACAACAACCAGTTGTAACCGGTCACCTTTATTGCAAGCTCATCGTCTTCCAGTTCAGGGTTGTATCGATTTATATTGATATTAGGTTCGTTTACCATTGGAATATGAACGTCACGTGGTATCCACTCCAAATCAACCTTCAAATCACGTTGGGCTAACCTGAGCTCAAACAAGTTTCTAAAAAGTTGTTCATCAATGCTGATGGTTATTTTTTTGTTATCACTATTATTATTTGCCGGATAATGGGTGGGTGTTATGCCCGCTTGATAAACAGCAGATTGAATACCGTAAACAACGTTGTGTACATTTTCGTCAGATTCATAATTAGGTTCAATTGAAGTATAATACTCAAACACTTTGTCCAGATGTTTTTCATTTTCGTTTAGTAAATCAACAATTGATTTTATTAGCCTTACTTTAACAGAATCTTCTAATGGCAGATTACGGAGCTCAATATTTTGATAATCCGTTTTATCGCTACTCTCTATAATAGGGGTGATAATTGCCTCATAAGTCAAACGATGGGTCATGCCATTTCTAACCTCATAATAACTATTCCTCAGCTTATATTTGAGCGATCGCTTTTCATTTTGATATTGAGTTGATAACCAGTAAGCGACGAAAAGTGATAATAATAGCTGACTGACTATCATAACTATAACAATTCTGGCCTTTTTCCTGAAGTAGAAATTTCTTTTCATATCGTAAAGATAATGGCTTTCTACAAAGGCTTTTAATGATATTAACCTTAATTAACCTTGATTGGGCTAATGTTAACCGCCTTGGGAGGTAATTACTTTTATATTTGTACTATGAAATCGCCATTCATGAAATATTTACTGATTGTTTTAATTGTTGTTATATCCCAGACCTTAAGTGGGCAACAAATAAAATGGATACAGGCTGATGATTCCAGTGTTGAAGATATTCTGTCAATAGCTGATAATAAGGAAAGAGTGACTTGCTTTTTTATGCACGCTGATTGGAGTAGACAGAGTCGACACATGGAAGACGTGTTCTTTCATGATCACGATGTAAATAAATATTACTCTCAACATTTTATTAATGCCAAAATTAATGTTGGAGAAGGTAAGTCCAATCGTATTATTACCAATTATAAAATTAGTAGTTTGCCGGCATTGGTATTTGTAGATACTGATGGCAATGTGCTTAAAGTAGCCAGTAATAAGGGTCTGTTTTCGGGTAGAGCAATATTAAAAGTTGCCCGTCTGGCAATGAAGGAGCCCGGAGAAATGGATTGGTCCTATTACAGGGATCAATATCGCGGTGGGCAGCGCGACTGGCAGTTTCTTGAGTATTACATTGACGAGCGCATGCTGGAAACTGGCTTACCAACTCCGTATCATATTATTGAGGAATATATTTATGATGTTCCGGAGGAGGGCAGGATGCAAAATGCAAGGGTGAGAAATTATATCCTGGCTTATGCGAATCCATCCAACGAATTGTACACCATAATGCGGCAGGAGCAAGCCAAAATACAAGAACTGCATAATGTAGTGATGTCCATCGATATTTTTGGCCGCATGCTTAATGAAGCACAACGTTCACGGTATATGCGGGTTGACAATATTAAGCGTCAGCTGCAAAGTGATTTTGGAGAATTAAGTTATCCGGCTTTAGAGTACTATGAGATTGTTAACGCTTTAAATACTAGTAAATCAAATGCCTATGTCGATGAGTATTTTGAGTTTATAAAGAAATACCATCTGCAACCGACTTACTACGAATGCATTTTACCGCTGGTATTGAGTAATGAGCCGGTAAATCAGGAATATCTAAACTTATTACTCGAGTATTTTAAGGACTCAGTCCGCTCATTTAATAATGATATATTCGATAATGCGATAATAACTGGTCTGTTATTAAAATCAGGCAATGTAGAAGACGCTATGCTATTTGCGCAAACTGCGATTAATAAAGTGGATCTGCTTCCGCTTAATAAAATAGAGGAGAAATGCATTGTATATATGCAAAAGGTTGCCAATGGCCATAGCAATATTAGCATTTATCCTATCCTTGAAGATGTTTTTTAAGTCATAAAAGACGAACAGGTATTTTTTTCTTGAAAAATTGTCACCCATTTATCCAATGATGGTGTTATATAATAAACTAGAATTTAAAAGTAAGATTATGAGAACTATTATTACGTTGGCTTTTGCCATTCTACTGAGTGTATCTGCATCTGCACAAGGCATCGAATTCTTTAATGGCACTTATGCCGAAGCGCAGGCAAAGGCTAAAGCTGAAGGTAAGGAACTTTTTATGGACTTTTACACTTCATGGTGTGGACCATGTAAGATGATGGCTAAGAAGTATTTTACACTGGAATCAGTAGGTAAAGTATACAATGCAAAGTACATCAGTTTAAAGGTTGATGCTGAAAAAGGTGAAGGACCTGAATTAGCAAAGAAATATGGTGTGAAGGCTTATCCAACACTTGTTTATGCAAAGGCTGATGGTTCACAAACCAATAAGGTGATGGGGGTTCAGGATGAAGGCAAACTCCTGAATTTGGCAAAGTAACATTATTAACCTGAGTTCGACGTGAAACTTTGAACTCAGAACGCTTACAAATAGTGAGTTTCAAGTGTAAATTGGCGAGGGAATAGCGGGCTATTTTGAGGTGATTACACGAAGAAAATTGCTGTTTGAAAGTGGAATAATTAAACTTTGAATAAAAGAACTGATCTACAGCGTCAAATTTTATCGCAATAGATTTCTATTCCTCTAAAATTATTCCTTGTATATCAGCTTTTTATTTCAATCTGAGTTTTAAAATTTAAATCGAACTCAGGTTATTAATTGGCACAAATAAATTCGTTAAATAATCTACTATGAATAAGATATTAATTTTTCTTTTGGGTGTTTTAACAGTTGCATGTTCTACACCTAATTATCCAACTTACAATGAAGCTCAGAATATGAAAACCAAAAACATGGTGACATTTCCAGAGCTGGTAAACAAGGAAATCCCTGGAGCTCCATTATTAAGTCAACCTGTACATATTCAAGGTACGGTAGATGAAATTATTACTGAAAAGCATGGTTATGCATATCCTGCTTTATATGACTGGAACAAGGATGGTTTAAATGACCTGTTAGTTGGTGAGTTCGAAACTGGTGAAACAGGATCGTACATTCAGGTACACTTAAATGAAGGAACCAACGAACATCCGAAGTTCTCAGGTAAATTTGAGTATGCCAAAGATATTGCCGGAGATACAATTACTGCGTATTACAGGTGTTGTATTGGTATTCACCCGCGTTTTGTTGATATCACAGGCGATGGTATTGACGATATGTTGACCGGCTCTTATAACCCGGGTATTATCTCCATGTGGGAAGGTACTGCAGAAGGATTTAAGCCTGTTGTTGAAGTTGAGCAGGAAGGTGATCCTCGTAAGTATGTAAATGGAATGCCATTGACTGATATGACATCTTTGGATTACTGGAACTATAGTTCGGCTAACTTTGCTGATTACAATGGAGATGGTCTGTATGACTTATTCGTTGCTGGATCAGGTGGTCTTCGTGTAGCATTGAATGTTGGTACAAAAACAAAACCTAAATTTGGTTACCGTCAATTACTTCTAGATGTAGATGGTCAACCTTTAATTTTGGTAGATCAGAAGACCATTGATGATCATATTAAAAAGTACGGTGGTGGTGGAACCATCTCTGGTGATATGAAGTCGTACATCGAACCTGTTGACTGGGATGGCGATGGCGTTCTTGACTTATTGGCAACATCGACTTATTCATACGATGGACAGAACCCTGTTGAGTTTTTCCGTGGTGTTAATACGCCTAAAGGTATTCGCTTTGAGCAGCGTCAGCCGTTGTTTGAGCGCAAAGACGGTCAACCACGACCATTCCCAGGATCGGGTACACAGGTTAAGGTTGAAGATTTTAACAACGATGGTATTAAGGATCTTTTACTAGGTGTAAGTATTATCTCAGTGGATGATTACCGCATCGTTGATTCATTGGCCTGGAAGCCACTTGACCACTTTGGATTACCACGTATCGGTAAAGATTTAGGTCATGGGTATGGTGATCCTAATCGTCATGCTGAAAACATGAAAAGAGAAAAGCAGATGACGCAATGGTACGAAGGATATAAAATTCCTTGGTTCTATCAGCGTGAGTTAGACGATGAGGTAAAAGATATCTATTCTTCACGCCACCGAGGTTATGTATATGTGATGTATGGTCAGGCCCCTAAAACGAAAGCACAGGTTAAAGAATATGCTGAAGCCAAAGATTTTGTATTGCCTGAGGCTTATCAGTTAAAGACCAATGAAGTGGGTGCCCATAGTACTGAGCAGGTAAAAATAGCCATTGAGAAAACGGATGGTGCAGATGGATTTAATACACCATTTGTAGTTAAAGTGAAGTTTAAAATGAAACCAGGCTGGTATTTGTATGCTGATACGAAGCATAATCGTGAAGAGGGATATTTCCCAACTACGATTGAGTTTGAACCATTTGAAGGTCTTGTTGCGGCATCATTGAGTACACCAGAAGTATCAAATCCGGAAGGGACAGGTCGCTACGAAGGTTTGGAAATGGAATTTCAGCAGATATTCAGAACCACGCGAGCCTATTATGGTGTGAAAGATGAAGATAAAAAAGTGAAAGTGACAGTTAAGTATCAAACTTGTAATCAGGATATGTGCCTGCCACCGGTAACAGTAGAAGAAACGATTAATTTCTAATTCTTGATAATGTACATTTGTAAAAGGCACTTGCTTCGGTAAGTGTCTTTTTTTTGCACTAATCCATTTTGTGTTTTTTTAAGAGTAGGTTGGGCTAACAACGAACTTATCGGTTAACGATACTCATTAAAAAAGCCGGATCATATAAGACCCGGCTCACATTTTATTTAAGCAATCACTTAAATTACTTAGTATACATATCTATAATCAATGTGATGGCGCGTTGACAAGCCGGGCAAAATTGATCATGTCTTGTAAACATGATACAGTTAGCTGCACTTCGGTATAGACCTGTAGCTTTGTATTGAGCGCCTTCAAAGGCACCTACGTGACCACTAAATTCCATATTGGATAATAATTGGTTGTCCCAGGCTTTTTTGTCCATAAAGAAGTCTTCCATTACTTTTTCATCTACTTTGGCCTTGCGCATCTCCACTCGTTTCTTCTGAACATCGATACTATGTTTATCGTATTTCTCCTTTTCCCAAGGCGTTGGCAGTGGCGTATCCGGCGTTAAAATATCTTTCCACTTAATGGTTTCCGGATCTGTATTAGCTGTTACATTTAATTCCCATGGTTCTAAATGCTCCGCATCCATCTCGTAGCTGGTAGCAGAGGTATAATACTCATCGGCTAAGTCAGCAAAGTGATGACCAAACTCGTGTACAAACAGATACTCCTGAAAAGCATTATTAACAGCAGCAGTTATATACAAGTTATAGATGCCACCGCCACCGTAGATTGAATCATTCATCAAGATGGCAGTAAACTCATAAGGTACGGCCGAAGACGCATCACGAATGGTTTTGTTGTCATAGCCCAGCGCATAGCGTTCTGAATTAAAGGCACCATAAGTGACCGATAAAGCAGATCGTGTATGAATATCCTGATGCGGGTGATTGACGCCTGAGTGAGGAGCCGGTGTTTCAACAGCACGGATTGAGAATTTATTTTTATGACTGGCAAAAGGCTCAGTATTTAAAAGTACTTCAGCAAAGCGCTCAGCATCTTTGTGAAACTTATCCATATCGTCTTTGGCGTATCCTTCGCCCAAAACCACAATGTCAACTTGTTTCTCAGGAGTACCGTTTACAACCACATCAAAGGTGTTGTAATGATGATCTACCGGCTTGACAAATGCACGGTGATGCTTAGGATCGACCGAATAAGTCCATACCGGATCAAAGCCATTTTTAATATTTCGCTTGTAGATGGTTACATCCACTTTTTCTTTTGGCCATGGAAAACGAACCGATTCATGAAAGCTTCCCCAGTTAGATTCTGCATCACCGGTTGTTTCCCACTCACCATAAATGCTTGAGTAACCTCTTGAGTAAAGAATTTCTCCGGTCTTAGGATCTTTAACATCAAAGAAGTATTTACCTAAACGGAGTTCGTCGATTAATACAGTTTTACTACCAGCCCACTGACCGTCATTCACCATCTGGTCAAAGGCAAAGTGCTCTTCATTAGCGTTACCTAAGTGATTATAGTCTAATCGCATGGTGGCATCGGTGAAGTACTTATCGTACTGTGCCTGACAACTCATCGCTATAAGAGATGTCAATGCCATTAAAAAGAAAAAATGTTTGTTCATAGCTCGAAATTTGAGTTTTATTTTAACGGCAAGATAAATAATGCATCTATTATAAAGATTGAATTATGTCATAAGCTAATAATGAGAAAGCAAAACGGCTACAGCATCTGCAGTAACCGCTTTTATTCAGGTACTTTATTTTGCAGGCTTAATATTCTGGTTGATATGGAATAGATTGTCAGGATCGTATTCTGTCTTCACCTGAACCAGTTTGTCGTAATTTTCTCTATATGATGAGCGGATACGTTCTTCACCTTCCTTCATCATAAAGTTCACATAGGCACCTTGTATGGCAAAGGGCGCTATGGCGTCATAATAGGACTTACACCATTCCGTTATTTTATCTTTATTCGCAGGTTCCGGATCAACACCAACAATCACCTGCACCCACCTGGTATCGCGATTAACCCATGCTGTATCACCGGAAGCTACCTCATGTACTTTTCCATCGATGGGGTAGTAGTGGGTAGTTGATTGCAATGAAGGTAATGCTTCCCCGAAGCGCAGGTTGGCCTCAATACAGGCATCCGACAATTCATTGATGTAATGCGCCCTCCAGTACCACTGATGGCCTGCAGGATACAACCCATCGAATAAACTATTCAGGCCTGGAACTGGTATTTCCATTATTAAATCAAAGATTGGCTTTTTAAATTCTCTGATCGGTTTATACACCTCCTCAACTTTATCAGCCGGACCGGTATAATTCCACACTATACCGCACACCTTCTTGTTATGCAGGTGTTCAGGGAATGGATCACCAGGAGGAACCACCAGAAAAGCAAAGAATCCGTAAAAATCAATATCAGCTTCTTTTGTGAAGCGGTCAAAGAACTGCATTACTTCTTTCGCATCTTCAAGAGCCCAAAACATTGGACCAGCGTGTACAATGCTGATTGGGCTGAGTTTAAATATAAATTGAACTACGACGCCAAAGTTACCGCCACCACCTCTGATAGCCCAGAATAAATCAGGATGTTGAAGTGAATTACAATTAACAATGTTACCATCAGCTAATACAACACGGGCACCAAGCAGGTTATCAATTGTCAAACCGAGTTTGCGTGTAAAATAACCAATACCACCTCCAAGTGTCAATCCTGCAACTCCAGTGGTACTTATTATACCACCTGGTACCATAAGCCCATGTTCATGAGTCGCGTTATCAACATCGCCGAGTGTGCAGCCTGCTTCAACTTTAGCCGTTTTGTTTTCAGTATCGATATCAATCTGCTTCATGTGTGACATATCGAGAACAAGGCCTTCATCGCAGGTGCCTAATCCGGCGCCATTATGGCCACCACCTCTTATGGCCAGATCCATTTTATTTTCTTTAGCAAACAGGACTCCGCTTTTCACATCCTCTTCGTTCTCACAAAAAAGAATGGCAGCAGGATGTTTGTCGATCATCGCATTGTAAACTTTTCTCGCTTCATCATACTGAGGACTGTCAGGCATAATTAGCTGACCACTACATGATTTTTTTAAGGACTCAAAATTCATAGCTTTCAATTTAAATGGTGAATAAACTACGAATGAGTAGAACGACTAAGGTGCTTATAATTAATTTCGGTAAGGTAATGCCATATTAATTTTACGTCAATGTTGTTTAAACAGGATATTTAAATTTTTTGATACACTTACTTACGTGAATGCCGTATAATGGAGTATCGCCGAAGACATACAATTGAGAACACACATACATCCAAATTGATTAACGTTCATCATATGCTTAAAACGAACGCATAAAAAAACAGCCAGATCAAATTACATTAATCAGATAAGGCTGTTATTAGTTTAGTGCTATTTTTAAAGCTATTGGGGGATGCGGAATTTACTTCACCGTATATCCTTTGCCCTCCATGCAGGCAGAGAATGCTTTTTTGAACTTATCCCTCATAGCTTTTTCTTGTTCAGCAGCATTGGCAACATTTTGTTGTTGTTCCATCTGGTCGCCATATCTTTTTGCTCTCCGGCCTCTGATGGCTCCCGCAGTAGCACCGATAGCGGCTCCTGTGCCAGCATCACCAGTAATGGCACCAATGGCAGCACCAGCAGCGGCTCCTCTGGCAGCACCC
This sequence comes from Saccharicrinis sp. UBA6048, assembly GCA_002429115.1. GTDB lineage: Bacteria > Bacteroidota > Bacteroidia > Bacteroidales > Marinilabiliaceae > Carboxylicivirga. The sequence continues at coordinate 13,256 of DIYS01000174.1, forward strand.
GCTACAGCATGTCCTTCAGGTCCCTTGTCAACTTGCTCAACCTCAACTTTTGGTAGGTTTAAAGGATCTAAACCAGTGGTTTCCATGGCCCATAAATAGCAATCAAATTCATCAATCTTCTGTTGTTCTTTTGACTGATTATTAGATGGAAATACAACCAGGTCACCAGTTTGTGAAATTTGGTTATAGGTCATTTTAGACGTATCGGGCAAAACCTGCGTGGTTGGCGTTTGTGTTTGTGCAACAACAATACAATAGGAGAAGAGTAGGAAGGCCGTATTGATTAGTATTTTTAAATTTTTCATCATTGTAAGTTTAGAGTTAATCAATCATATCAGAGTAAGTAAAGCCTAATTGCCTGTATGCATCAGCCTCATTGTAAAACGTATAACTTTTGATTATTTGGTTATCCTTTATCATGTATATCGAGTTAGCCCATATGGTGGCCGATTTCCCGGAGTGTTTATATACGATTGTCAGTTCGGCCCAATTAGATACCCAATCGCCTTTGTTTTCGCCATCGATAATTTTAACTGTGGCGTTTCTTGATCGATGGTATTTAATACTCTTGTACAGGTTATCTACCAGGAATTCCCAATTGGAAAGCGCTTGTTTTTTTGTAATCGAGTCACCAAAAGAAGGACCTAAGCCAATGTAGTCGTCATGTAATAAGTCGCCCATACCGTCATAATCGAGATTTTCAACAGCATTAACATATTTCTCAATTAGGGCTGTGTTTTTCAGTTCTGTAGTATTGCTGGTATTGCAAGAGATTATGATGCAACACAGCGGAATGATGTAAAATAATATTCGTTTCATCTTCTTTATAATATTCACCTCTCAATAGGTAAAGGTTATTAATGTATAGTTATAATGAGAATTGTAATTAATGGGGATAGTGAAAAATGGAGAGCAATAAATACCCTCCATTGTAGTTACTTAATGTCCACAATTACCTGATTAATAACTCCTGTAAAAACAGTTTCTTCAGGACCATAGCCAATTCCTAAGGCAACAGGTGTTTGATTGTCAAGACCAACATCAGCAGTTTCATCAGCAGAGAACATATTTGGTTGAGTACGCTCAATTCTGGCTTGACCTACTGATTTTCCATCTACATAAATAGTACCCATTCCGCCTTTACCTTTACCATCTCCGTCATATTCGAAATCAAATTTGATGGAGACTTCACCAGGTTTAAGCTTTGAGTTTCCTTTTATCACATATCGCTCTAATCCCAAAAAGTTATACGTGAATTCAGGTTGACCTTCTTTCACATAAAGGCACCAACCACCAAATCGTCCTCCCTGAGTTAAGATAACGCCTTTGGCGCCATCTTTCGGAATAACCACATCTGCAGTGATGGTAAACGAACGGTTCTTAATGTTGATAAAGGTATTTTCCAGCATGCCTTCCATACCCTGATAGAGCTTTAATGAAGTTCGTCCACCCATTATATCAGGCCTTCCGGCTATGGCTGGATTCGTTCGCTGAACTGTTCTGTCATCAATTGGCAGTACATGGTATTTTTCTGCCTGCCACATAAATAAACTTTCCATTTCTTTTAGCTTATCAGGGTACTTATCGGCCAGATTATTAGCTAAACTAAAATCTTCATTTACATTGTAAAGTTCCCATACATCAGATTCCAACGGAGGTAAGTTGGTAATCTGCCATGGTGCACGGTGTATGGCACGAGCAAACCATCCGTTGTGGTAAATGGCACGATTACCAAACATCTCGAAATACTGTATGGTGTGTTGTTCAGCTGCTTCTGCATTATTAAAGCTATAGACTAAACTTGTACCCTCAATAGGAGTTTGAGGTACTCCATTGACAACTTTAGGTTCAGGCAAACCAGCTGCTTCCAATACGGTTGGGGCAATATCGATGGCGTGAGAAAACTGCGTGCGCAAGCCATTTTTTTCTTTAATTCCATCAGGATATTGAATAATAAGTCCATTGCGGGTTCCACCAAAATCAGATGCCACTTGCTTTGTCCACTTAAATGGGGCATCAAAAGCAACAGCCCAACCAGCAGCCATATGTGGAAATGTATTATTTAAACCCCAGTCATCCATTAATGGAATTAAATCTTCGACTTTTTCAGATACCTGGTTGAAGTAGGTCATTTCATTGTACATTCCTACCATTCCTCCTTCTGCACTGGTTCCATTATCACCGGCTATAAAAATGATTAGTGTATTATCCAACTCACCAATACTTTCTATGGCATCAATAAGTCGTCCGACTTCATAATCTGTCATTTCCATAAAACCGGCAAAAACTTCAGCCTGACGAGCGAATAGTTTTCGTTCATTATCTGTTAGTTTATTCCAATCTTTGATGTCTTCTGGTTTTTCTGTCAATTTGGTGTTTTGAGGTATTACACCCATTTGCTTCATATTGGCAGTTGTTTCTTTACGGATCGCATCCCAGCCTTTGTCAAACTGACCTTTGTATTTGTCACTCCATTCTTTAGAAACATGATGCGGGGCATGAACTGCACCTGTGGCAAAATATACAAAGAAAGGTTTGTCAGGTGTCATAGATTGTTGAGCCTTCACCCAGTTAATGGCTTGGTTAGTCATATCAGTTGTAAAGTGATAGTTGTCCATTTTAGGAGGATTCACTTTTTTAACACCATCGTAGATTAATGGAGCCCATTGATCTGTTTCACCACCAATAAAGCCATAGAATTTATCAAATCCCTGGTGAGTTGGCCAACGATCAAACGGACCAGATACACTTGTTTCCCATGCAGCTGTTTCATGCCATTTGCCAAAGGCACCGGTACTATATCCATTTAAACGTAGCATTTATGCAAGCGGTGCAACACTATTGGGTAAATCGCCAGAGTTACCCGGGTAGGCGGTTGCGGTTTCCATTATAGAACCAGTATTACATGTATGGTGATTGCGTCCTGTTTTAATGGCCATTCGGGTAGGTGAACAAAGTGCCGTGGTATGGAAATTGTTGTACCTCAGCCCATTTTTAGATAGACGATCCATGGTTGGTGTATTAATAGGGCCTCCATAAGCGGTAGTGGCACCAAACCCGAGGTCATCTATTAATACTACTACAACATTCGGTGCATTTTCAGGGGCAGTAACGCTAAAAGGAGTTGGAGGTGTTGTATTTCGCACATCCAGTTCAGAATAAGTAGGTAGAGGAGGAGGTAAAATAGGCAATACCTCTCTGTTAATTTCCTGACTACTTATCTTCAATACACCCAATAAAGGGAGTATCAGTAATAAACATGTTACTAATCTTTTCATATTGAATAGTTTTAGGTGTTATTTGGACATTGACAATTGAATTTTCTACTTATAAATTGAATCGATAGTTAAAGGATGCCAAAAAAGATTTACGGTCACCAATAATTCCCACTTCCGAACGCAACATCCAGTGCTTGTCTAATTGAAACTGTCCGCCCACCAAGAAGTTCCATTCTTCCTCAGGCGCTTTATCCATGCCGTAGTAAACTATTGCTTCACCATTTCGTGCTTCCAGATTCTTTATAAATTCATCAAAAGCACCACCTTCGAAAACTGGGTAATCTTCTAGAAAATCATTCCAATTATCTACAATTTCATCAACTCTGTCCCATGTTTCCTGAGGGATGGCATCTTTCATTTTAACAGCTCCCATAGTATTTGAACTCAATCGGGCACGCATGCCACCTACCCAAACAGCAATGTTACGATCAGGGCGCTGTCGGAAAGTAAATGTTTTACCAACACGGATTCCGAGTACTTTTGCCAGAACCGGATCGTCCAGCAGTTCAGGCTTCGTCCATGTCCAGTTGGCATCAATAGACGTCCACAAAGGACCTAAACCAAAACCGGTTAAAACTCCAAATCCAGTGGTGGTCATATCTTGCTGAACAACTGATTTTAACTCAACGGGTTCTATTAAGTTTACTTCAGTTGTTGACGAACCATAGCCAAAAAGTCCGTAGACATTTAAGAATGGAAGAACCCAGATATCAGGCCTGAAGTTGACGGCATAGGAGGTATTTCTGTTTTCACCGAATTCAATAAAATCAATGGGCTGAATAGGCACACTGCCATTAATTCCATCGATACCCAACTGAAAATTGTTAATAATGATTCCCTGATCCATCCATATATAGTTGGCCATAGCACCAATGGCGTACGGAAGGTCGAAGCCTCGCTTATAAGCTTCTTGTCCTAAAAAAGGGAAGGTGTAATCGTACTGGACTTGTTTAAGACTATCGATATATGCTTGTTGTTTTTTACTTAATTCTCTGGTGGCGTATTGAGCATCAACTGCAGTAACTCCAATTAACATTGAAAAAATGCCAGCTAAAAGGGGGATTCTAATTCTTTTCATGGTAGTAGGAAATTATAGTTTAGTAATTTTCTGAACTCCTTTTTTCAAGTTACGAAAATTATTATGTGGAAATCAAGTGCTTATCAGCAAGCGCTAAATTCATTTTTAATACTTAATATTACTTTCAAACTTTAATAACCTTACAGATGGCAGGAATTTGGCAGCCGTAGGTAATGCTATAGAATAATCAGCATGATCATTTTTAAAAGCTTATGAAAGGGATGGGTGAGCTTTTTTTATTGAAGCAAAACAAAAACGGCTACTGAATAATCAGCAGCCGTTTACAATATTACAAAAATATGAAAACTACATGGTTGTTTGTACAACCTTGCCACTTATGATTTCATCGTTACAAATTAATCGGTAAAAATAAATGCCACTCTTGCTTTTAGGATTAAAGTCAAATTGGTAAAGTACATTAGCATCTACATTGCCCTTGAATAAACATTCCTGTAATTCGCCATTGATATTGTAAATGTTCAGTTCAGCATGGCCACTAGAAGGCACCGTAAACTCAATGGTTGTTTTGTCAATAAACGGATTTGGATAGTGTTCTGCTTTGAGCGTATTCGTTGGTTTAAAAAGCAACTGATCAGTGCTTATACAAAGTCCGGCCTTATAGGCAATGTCAAATTCATAAATAGGTTGATCATTATTATAACAGATGTCAAACTCTAAGTCAAATGAAGCATTGGTGCTTCCAAAGCCTTCTATGTCATCTATTTTAAAACCGTATAAGCCTGTTGTCGGATCGGTCATATTTTTCTCAACTTTCCAGCCACTTGAGTTGTAAACATCTCCTACGTCGCCATTATTGACTGCGATTGTAAGGTGTGACAAATCATGTATACAAGCAGCAGTTGTTGTCACCATTGCTCTGTAACGATAACAATCGTCATCGAGTTGTACCACATCCACACCGATGATGTCGAAACAAGCATTGTTACAATCATCAATATTGCCATCATCAGGATTAGTACTATCATCGGCCTGACAACCTAGTAAGACAGTGTCTGTTGCCTTACATCCATCGGCACTTTCAACAGTTAGTGATGCTATTGCTTCACCCTGGCCAGCTGTGTAAGTTATTTGATCAGCACTCTCACTTTGTACTTGCCAGCTATTCGTTTGGTCGCTTAATACCCATTTATAATGCGTGGCATTTGTAGTGGACGCACTTAGAATATTGCCAGATGACCCACAAAGAGGAGTTGTAGGTGTATTTATTTTAACTGAAGGTATAAGTATTGCGTCAATACTTATTGATTCAGAAAACTGACACCCAATAGCATCTTCAATTTCAATTAAATAATTACCTGCGTTAAGGTCGTTTCGATTAAGCGTTGTAGCTCCGTCAGACCAGCTCACTGCATATGGTTCACTACCACCGTTAATAGTAATATTGGCAGAGCCTAAGCTATTATTACAAGTGGGTTGTGTAATGAAAACAGATATGTCTAAACCAGTATCCGGGCGATCAATAAATATACTTTGCGTAACGCTGCAACTAATAGCATCAATCGCTGTGAACTCGTAGTAGCCTGTTTCGTAAATAGTTATTTCGGTATCAATTAACTGATCCTTATGGTAGATTTCATAGGGTGCTGTTCCACCTGAGGCAGTTATACCTACAACAATGGCTGAGTCAGCTTCATTACAAGATGAGCGACTCACAGTGGCACTTAAAGAGATCTCTTTCGGTTCTTTTACTTTTACATATTTGCGAGTTTCACAACCCATAGCATCTGTAATGTCGACCCAATACCAACCTTCACTCAGGCTTGTTATTTCCATTGATGTATCACTTGTGTTCCAAAGGGTTTCGTAAGGTTCGGTACCATTACTAATATTAAGCGTAATCTTACCATCGGAAGCTCCAAAACAGGTAGGTTCTGTAACTACACTGTTAACGGAAATCTTCTCAACAACAACATAGCCCGTTTTAGAAATAGTACATCCATTGGCATCCGTAATATTGACATTATAACTGCCGCTACTTAAGCCGGAAATGCTTGCTGTGGTTTCGCCATTATCCCAGAGATAAGTATAAGGGGCCGTTCCTCCCTGTACATCAACTGTCAGGCTGCCATTACCATCTTCATGGCACTCAATAACATTGGTGCTGATACTGGCTGTAAGATCTGTCTGATCAATAATACTATAACTGAATACCTTGACACATCCAATGTTATCAGTTACTGTAAGGGTATAATTACCACCACTCAGATTGCTTATAGAAGCATATGTTTCGTCGGTATTCCACTGGTAAGAATAAGGTTTCTGACCACCACTGATACTTACTTCAATAGCACCATCTGACAAGCCACAATGCGCATGAACAATCTGTGCATTAGATGTTATGGCATTCGGCTCTGTAATGACGGCCTCAAGTATTAGCTGTTCATTATTGGCATCTGTAATGGTAACAGAATAAGTTCCCGATGTTAGGTTGTCAAGGTCTTCTGTTATCGCACCATTACTCCATTGGAAAGAGAAAGGCGCTGTGCCGTTAATTATTTCAACATCAATTTGCCCTTCATTGTCTCCTGCACAGCTATTGTGCTTAGCACTTATAGTGGCATTAAGCTTGTTGTTCTCCAGTATAAAATCGTCGGTTGATATGCATGTGCCCGCTTTATAGGCAATTTTAAACGCTTCGTATTTAAGCCGATTTAAGCACTCATCATCTTCTGCAAAAACAGTATAGGTCAATGTGAATGAATCAGTATTACCGTCTTCGGCAAAGTCAGTTATATCATCAACCTTTAATCCATGAATATTGGTGGTAGCATCAGTACTGTTAATTTCCATAGGCCAGCCTTCGGAATTGCTGGCATCAGTAACTGTTCCGCAGGGAATTTCTACAGTGAAGTGAGATAGTGCATGATTGCAGTTATTGCCGTTGATCTCCAATTCGATGGTGAGATAATTGTCCTCTTCGGTATAAGAGATAAGTTCTGTGCTGAAGCACTCATCGCAATCGAGGCCCTTCGAATAAGCCGATGTTGAATAAAGCCCCAATAGCAGGATGCAGTAAGCATACATTGAGTACTTTATTAGGTGAATTGATTTCATGTGTAACGTGTTTGGGTGTAGGATGTATACCCTTTGGTCTTACGAAAAGTTACATTCATCGTATAAAAATAGCTGTTTGTCAAAGTGTATAAAGTCGCACAAGGGAGCAATAAGAGTTTCTAACTTAATGCAGTTATGAACTGCAATAATTGCAAATATGGAGATTTGTTAGATCATTGGTTCTACTTAAGGCAGTACGTGAAGTAAATTGTATATTTGAAAGAAAAAATGCTCGTTTTATTCGCCTATTTATTCCTCGCATTATTTGTGTCCTTTCTTTGTTCCATTATGGAATCTGTATTGCTTTCTACGCCTCAATCATTTTTAATCGTTAAGCAAGAGCAGGGAAGCCAATGGGCCAAATCATTTATCGAATTAAAGGATAACATTGATAAACCTCTGTCAGCCATATTGTCATTAAACACGGTGGCTCATACCATTGGAGCAGCAGGAGTTGGGGCTCAGGCAGTAAAAGTTTTTGGTGAAGCGTCCTTTGGGATTGTCTCAGCCGTGTTAACCGTCTTAATTCTTGTTATAACGGAGATAATACCAAAAACCATCGGAGCTCAATATTGGCGAAAACTAACAAAAGTATCGTATTTCACCATTAAGGTTATGGTTATTCTTACTTACCCATTGGTGGTAATGTCGGCCTATATAACCAGGATAATTTCTAGCAATAAAGAGAAGCAATCCACAAGCCGGGAAGAAATTGCTGCACTGGCGCGCATTGGGGCTGATGAAGGTTTGTTTTCAGACAAGGAGAATCGGATCATTCAGAATATTCTTAAGCTGAAAAATATTAAGGTGACTGAGATAATGACGCCAAGAGTGGTGGTTGCAGTGGCCGATGAAAAGTTAAAACTGCAAGATTTCTTCGAGAACAAAGATTATCTGAATTACTCACGTATACCGGTTTATTCGAAAGATGAAGAGAATATTACCGGCTATGTGTTCAGGCAGCAGGTGTTTGAGAATTTAGCGGAAGATAAACATGATTTAAGGCTGAGGGATATCAAACGGGAAATTTTAGTGTTTCCATTCCCAACCACCTTATTTACGCTTTGGGAGAAGCTGTTAACGAAAAATGAACATATCGCCTTAATTGTTGATGAATATGGCGGAATGGATGGAATCGTAACAATGGAAGATGTCATTGAGACTCTGCTGGGACTTGAGATTGTTGATGAAACAGATACGATTGTTGATATGCAAAAATTCGCCCGCGAGCGATGGAAAAAAAGGCAGGAAGAATACAATCTGAACATTAAGCTTAATAAGGGTGGAAAGGAGTAGGTTGTTGAATTGCTTTCATACTTCCTAAGCATCTCAAAGATGCTAAGGAAGTAGTTGACAACAAAAACGGCCACCTATAAGGCAGCCGTTCACTATCTCAAATTTCTTCTTAGAACATATACTGTATACTGGCGCCTAATCTGAAATAAGAACCATCCATAATGGTGAAGCGAGCTTCAGGAGCAAGGTTCAATTTATCAGATAGTTTATAGTTCATACCTACACCAAGGTTTAAACCAACGCTGGAATCAGAAACTGATGTAGATGGTGTAGAAAATGCACCTAGTTGTATTGCTGGTATTTCAATTTTCGTAGACGTAATTGCCAAACCACCAATACCATAAAAGTTCATTCTCTCATCCTGCTGATGAAACACGTAATGTGCATCGAAATCAAATATATTGAATGTCACATAGTCTTTCTCAAAAATATGTGAATAGGCAAAGGCACCTTCCCACTGTTCAGAAAATGAATAAACACCATTGATGGTGATACCGATATTACCTATTTCTGTGGCATAGACGAGACCAGCTCCAGCTCTTACTTTTGAGGCATCAAATGACTGTGCAAATACATTGCATGACAGAATAGATAATAATACGATTAAAATGTTCTTTTTCATTTTAAATTAATTTGATTAGGTAATTATTATAGATTAATTAAAAATTCTCATTTATATCAACAGGTTCTTCTTTTGTATTCGTTCTGTATTTAATCTGAACTATAACAAATACTTCGGAGGAATGTTTATAGCACGCTAAACGCTTTGAATATGCTAAGTGCATATTCCGCTGAAAGC
>DIYS01000166.1 GCA_002429115.1 Saccharicrinis sp. UBA6048
TCAAGCCAAAAATGAAAAGCCCGGCCGGCTGGAGGACGATTAATGTGATTAATTATTTTAATTTATCCACCACAAATCATATAGAACCATTTTTAAGTTTTAAAACAAATGAGTATATCGATATATAATTGTCATACTTTAGTCGATGCTTTATGATTGGCATCATTCTTAGAAATACACATTTTTTAATTGAAGATGTTTCAACTAACTTTGCACGTAGGATAACATTATACTTCCTGAAGGAGACAACTGACACATGAAGAAGTTACATCTATTTATACTAAAAAGTTATTTGGGCCCTTTGGCCATGACTTTCTTTATTTCATTGTTCATTCTGGTAATGCAGTTTCTGTGGCGTTACGTAGATGATCTGGTTGGTAAAGGACTGGATATGCTTACTTTAGTAGAATTACTGTTTTATGCATCGGTTCAGGTAATACCAATGGCTTTACCACTTGCCATACTCTTGGCATCGCTGATGACTTTTGGTAGTTTGGGCGAAAATTATGAGTTAACCGCCATTAAAGCATCAGGCGTTTCTCTGCTGCGCACAATGAAACCACTCATCGTTGTAACTATAATTATATCCGTACTGGCATTTGGTTTTTCAAACAACGTGCTGCCCTGGGCCAACCTAAAGCTATACACCTTGCTATGGTCAGTAAAGCAAAAGAAACCTGAATTAGAGATCAAGGAACAAATTTTTTACGACGGCATTGAAGATTTCAGAATAAAGATCAGCGACAAAGATCAGGCAACAGGTCTCATGTACGATGTCATGATTTATGATCATAGAGATAGTCGTAATCCTAATTCAAATGTGATTTTGGCTGATTCTGGCAAATTGCAAATTGCTGAGGACAATGGATATATGAAGCTGACCCTGATGGATGGCGTTCGCTTTGAAGAGAATGTTCAGAACCAGAAAAAGCGCTTAAGCAGTCGTGAGCAACAACGTTTCAGGCGCGATAAATTCAAACGGCAGATTGCCCTTTTTGAGATGGAAGGGCATAACCTGGAAAGACAGGACGAGCAACTTTTTTCGAGTCACGACAGGATGAAAAATCTTAATCAGCTAACTCATGCTATTGACTCCTTTTACATGGAGCGATCGGGTGTTACAGCCCAGATTAACAAGCAAACCAAGAATTTCTATTTCCAGCAAAGAAAATATCATCAGCGCAGAAATAAAGAAAGCCAAACGGTTTCACTCGACTCTGTACCTGCTTTAAATAATGACTCGCTATTTATCTCACTTAGCGATCACCAAAAGCTTATGGCCATTGAAGGTGCTAAACGACAGGCTCGCGATAACAGAAGTCAGATTGAAGGTAAACTGAGCCGCTACACTCGATATCAAACACTTCTAACTAAACACAAAATGGAAGTACACCGTAAGTTTACGCTCTCGTTTGCCTGCTTTATATTCTTCTTTATTGGAGCCCCTTTAGGTGCCATTATCCGCAAAGGAGGATTGGGAATGCCGGTGGTAATATCTATACTATTCTTTATCTTTTACTACATTATTGATACACTCGGGGTAAAATTTGCAAAAGAAGGCGCCTGGCAAGTTTATCAGGGCATGTGGTTATCATCGTCGATACTGTTCCCGCTAGGTGTTTTCCTAACGTACAAATCGGCCACTGATTCGACATTGCTAAATGCCGATGCTTATACTATTTTCTTTAGAAAATTATTCAAACGTGAAAAATATGATCTTCAAAATCGCTTAGACAAAGAAAAGAGTGACCAAACTAACACGAAGAACTGAGGCTTTTCATTGTTTTAGCTTTTTAATTCATTAATTTTGCAATCCTAATAATTGAATATCCGCACAAATAAAGTATCAAATGTCAGTAGAACAAGAGTTTAAACTTAACACTATAGAAGAAGCCATAGAGGCGATTAAACAGGGTGAGTTGATCATTGTGATTGATGATGAAGACCGGGAAAATGAAGGGGACTTTATTGCTGCGGCCGAATTAATGACACCTGAAAAAGTGAACTTCATGGCCACTCATGGTCGTGGATTAATTTGTACGCCACTAACAGAAGAGCGCTGCGAAGAGCTCGAGCTGGACTTGATGGTAGGTAAAAACACCGCCAGCCACGCAACGCCATTTACTGTTTCTGTCGATTTACTTGGCTATGGATGTACAACAGGTATTTCTGCATCTGACCGGGCTAAAACAATATTGGCCTTAACAAATCCGGATACAAACCCTGAAGAACTGGGACGTCCGGGACATATATTCCCATTGAAAGCCAAAAACAGAGGTGTACTGCGTCGCGCTGGTCACACTGAGGCGGGCGTTGACTTAGCTCGTTTGGCTGGCTTACAGCCGGTGGCTGTATTGGTCGAGATTTTAAATGAAGATGGTACGATGGCACGCTTACCACAGCTGGTTAAGATCGCTGAAAAATGGAATTTGAAGCTAATTACCATCAAAGATTTAATCTCTTATCGTTTAAGAAATGAAAGCCTTGTTATTAAAGGTGTAGAGGTAAATATGCCAACTGCTCATGGTGATTTCCGTTTTATCCCATTTAAGCAAAAATCGAATGGATTAGAGCACATGGCACTCATCAAAGGAGAATGGAAAGAAGATGAGCCTGTACTTGTGAGAGTTCACTCATCATGTGCTACCGGAGATATTTTTGCATCGCGCCGCTGCGAATGTGGCGAGCAATTGCATAAAGCCATGGAGCTTATTGAAAAAGAAGGCAAGGGCGTTGTTGTGTACATGAACCAGGAAGGACGCGGCATTGGTTTAATGAATAAAATTGCAGCTTACAAACTTCAGGAAGAAGGCATGGATACCGTAGATGCCAATAAAAAACTTGGTTTTGAAGATGACGAGCGTGATTATGGTGTAGGTGCACAAATTTTGCATGAACTAGGTGTTAGAAAAATGCGTCTCTTGACCAATAACCCTATCAAACGAATTGGGCTGGAAGGTTATGGACTCGAAGTATTTGAAAACGTTTCAATTGAAGTTGAACCTAATCCGCACAATGAGTTTTACATGAAAACCAAAAAGGAGAAAATGGGTCACAATCTTGAATTTTTCAAGTACGACACTACGAAATAAGAATCATTACTTTATAAGATAAAAAGAGGCCAATTGGCCTCTTTTTTTTGTCAATAACAATAAATCGGTAAACATATTTTCACCTTAGGTGTTTCAATACATAAGAGGTGCTGGTGGATGCCATTACTTATTTTCTGCGGTCAAGTAATTTGGTCAATTGGGTGTGATTAGTGATAAGATTGAAATGACCATTTGGGCTCCACCAGTTTCTTATTTAAATTCCGAATAATACCCCGGAACAATTATCTGAATCGGCTCCTGTAACAGATCTCAAACAATTATTCTCACCTCGCATTTTCAGAACTCCAAGAAAAGCAAATATTAAAGCTTCTTTATAATTCACTAACCGCGCATCGGGTATCACAATCTCTAATGTTGTTTTTGCTCTTATCAACTGCATCAAATAGCTATTATACACACCTCCACCAGTAAATAATACCTTGCCTTTGACAGCCAAATTATTCAACTCATTGGCTAGTACGGATGAAATATGCTCATACCAGGTAAATAAAATATTTTCCTGAGCTTCTTGCTTATACTTGTCGAATAGTACGAACACCTCCTTCTCAACCCATTCCTGCCCAAGCGTTTTAGGTGCTTTCTGTTCGTAGTATGAAATCTGGTTCAGCTCCTCAAGCAAATCATTTATTAAGTATCCGGATTGACCTATTTTTCCGTCTTCATCCATTTCCAGGTTTAGTGCTGAAACCAAGCTATTAATCACATAATTGACCGCACAAATATCCCAGGCAATTCGCTTACCATCTCTGTCACACGAGATATTAGCAAAACCGCCTAGATTAACACATGCATCATATTCTGCAAAAAGTAGTTGATCACCAATAGGTACCAATGGAGCCCCCTGCCCTTTCATACAAATATCATACGATCGAAAATCAGCAATGGTCAACAGGCCAGATTGAGCAGCTAAGGCATTGCCATCCCCCAGTTGAAAATTGAACTGTTGATCCGGTTCATGAAAAACTGTATGGCCATGTGAGGCAATAATATCAGGTTTGGCCTCATTAGTTGACAGAAAGTCTTGAACCTGTTTCCCAAGCCAAAAACCATACGCCCGATGAAGCTTCAACAGGTCGATGCCAGTTAGGTGGTATGCGCTTTTAAGTTGAGCCTTCCAATCTTTCGAATAAGCAACCGTTTGGTTCTTAAGAATACTGTAAGTCCACTTATCTCCCACATTATCAAACCGGCATAAAACAATGTCCAGACCATCTAAAGATGTGCCCGACATCAATCCAACGCAACAATACGAATTCTTTATTTGTTTTACCATGGCAACTATTTCAATCTCCACTTAAAGGTGGTAACATTTTTAGTAAGAGAAACCCTTTTATCAACAAAATTTCGAAATTATGCCTGACATTTCAACAACTTACATGGGACTTCAACTTAAAAGTCCAATAATTGCGGCCAGCTCTGGATTAACCAACTCTATTGAAGACATTAAAAACCTTGAGAAAGCCGGTGCTGGTGCGGTCGTTCTTAAGTCCTTGTTCGAAGAGGAAATTGTGGTGGAGATGGAACGTGAAATGCACAAGATGCATTCTGAAACCTATCTGTATCCGGAAACACTGGACTATTATGAGAACTTTAATGCGGAGGATACCCTGAGTAATTACCTGAGGTTGATTACCGACTGTAAAAAAGAAATCTCAATGCCTGTCATTGCAAGTATTAACTGTGTTACAGCACATAATTGGCCCTATTTTGCAAAATCGCTACAGGATGCCGGAGCTGATGCCATTGAATTAAACATCTTCTCTCTTCCATCGGATACCGATAAAAAAGGCATTGATAATGAGCAGGTTTATTTTGATGTGATTGAAGCAGTTTTAAAAGAGGTTTCTATTCCAGTCTCTGTTAAGATCAGTCACTATTTCTCGAATCTGGCTGATATGATTAGTCGATTGTCAAAAACGGGCATTGCCGGGATGGTCCTCTTTAACAGATTCTACTCACCGGATATTGACACCGATAACATGGAAGTCATTCCAACTCACATCTTTAGTCAGGAAAATGAATATACCATGCCATTGCGCTGGATTGCTATTTCATCGCCGCGTGTAAAATGTGATTTGGCAGCAACAACAGGGATACACGATTCCCGCACAGTTATAAAAATGCTGCTGGCCGGAGCTAATATTGTGCAGGTAGCAAGTACTTTGTATAAAAATGGTGTTGATTGCATCGATCGTTATAACTATGAACTGGAGCAATGGATGAAGAAGAAGGAGTTTGAGAAGATTGATGATTTCCGTGGTTCATTGGCGCAATCAAACGTTGACAACCCTGCCGGCTATCTGCGGGTTCAATTCATGAAACATTTTAGTCATAGATAAAACTTTCTGGATTTTATTATACTTGGCCTCCTTGTGAGGCCTTTTTTATTCTATTCACCTTATCTTTGTTTCAAATCTAAATCACATCGAATGGACTTTGATGATTATTATATGTCTGATCCTCTGAAAGAAAACGTTGATTATTATATGGATCCACGTGGCTTTCGGGTGATGACTGAAAAATACCTGAAGGAAAGAGGTTACTGCTGCGGCAATGGCTGTAAGCACTGCCCTTACTTCCCACCCCATACTAAAGGAAACAGAGAATTAAAAGAATAGCAATGGCAAACAAAGATTTACGAATCGTGTTTATGGGAACTCCCGATTTTGCAGTGGAGAGTTTAAAAGCATTGGTTGAAAATAATTACAATATAGTTGGTGTAGTAACAGCACCTGATCGTCCGGCCGGTCGCGGACAAAAACTAAAGCAATCGCCGGTGAAAGAATATGCTGTATCGGTGGGTATCCCTGTATTGCAACCTGAAAAATTGAAGAACGAAGCATTTCTTTCTGAGTTAAAAGCTCTTCAAGCCGATTTGCAAATAATTGTTGCTTTCCGTATGCTGCCCGAAGTCGTTTGGAGCATGCCTCCAATGGGTTCTTTTAACTTGCATGGCTCATTATTGCCACGCTACCGTGGTGCAGCCCCTATCAACTGGGCGGTCATTAATGGTGATAAGGAAACTGGTGTCACCACCTTCTTTTTAAAGCACGAGATTGACACCGGCAATATCATTTACCAGGAAAGAATGCCAATTAATGACGATGACACGGCCGGAACGGTTCATGATAAAATGATGGTATTGGGAGCCGGCCTGGTTGTAAAAACGGTGAAAGCCATCGAAGAAGATTCAGCTGAGGCCTTGCCTCAAAGTAATGATGAGAGCCAACTGAGACATGCGCCAAAAATCTTTAAAGACGATTGCCGAATTGACTGGCAAAAGGATGCAGAATCTATTCGTAATCACATTCGGGGACTATCTCCATATCCTACAGCATGGACAGAGTTCACGATGAAAAATGGCAAGCAAATCAGTTGTAAAGTATTCTTTGCTGAAAGAAACGATGAAAAAGAACTAGCTGCTGGTCAGTTTGAGTCAGACAATAAAACCTACCTGAATATTGGAACAGCAAAGGGAACTTTAAGCATCACTGAGCTGCAAATAGCGGGTAAAAAGCGCATGACCATCGAAGAATTATTACGAGGCTTCGATGCGAATAATATTGAATGCATTCAATAATACCTAAAAAATATACCACCCCGCCTGCCGGCACCCCTCCTAAAATTCAGGAGGGGATGGTTTTTCATCACTCTTCCCCTTTGTCTATATCCTCTTCTTTCTTCTTAAGTTAAGCTTACCTCCAGCCTTCACTTTATCACGCTCTGAAAGTCCATTAAATTTCCTTAGCTTCTTAAGTTTAATACCATATTTGTGAGAAATATAATGTAAGGTCTCACCTTCTTTAACTATATGGTATTCATGGCTCTTATGTGCTTTACCCTTTTTGCCCTGGATATAGATGTATCGATAATCATGAATATTAGCATTATCCGATAAATCATTATAATGATACAGCTCCCAAGGTCGTAATCCGAACTCTTCCGATATTGATTCAAAGGTATCATCTGACTCAACCCGGATATATTTGACGCCATTATTATAATCAATCACATGCGTGTTAAATGTTACAATTTCAAAATTATCATTCCCTGAGCTGCTTGACTTTGGCTTCACCCAGGCTTTATCCTCATCCAGCAAGTGGAGTTTATGTTTTTCGATAATATCAATTAAACGGTGTGCGTATTTGGGATCAGTCGCATAACCAGCTTTTTTCAAGCCTTTAGCCCAACCCTTGTAGTCCGTTGTTTTCAAATCAAACAAACTGGCATAGCGTTTTTTGCCAACTAAGAACTCTGAGTGATCGATATACGATTCGTACACGGTATTATACTTTCTAAAACACTCATTTTTCTTGTCGTCGTCGTGATACACTCGCTTGCCTTTCCAATCACTATGACATTTGATTCCAAAGTGATTGTTCGATTTACGAGCCAAAGTGCTGTTTCCATTGCCCGACTCCAGGATGCCTTGAGCCATGGTAATACTGGCAGGAATCCCCACTCGTTTCATTTCTTTAATGGCTAAATCTTTGTATTTATCGATGTATTCAGGGGTTGTATTTTTTCGATACGATTGTGCCACAAGCGCAGTGCTCATGCACCATCCAACAAGCATTAAGGTCAATAATAACTGTTTCATTCCTTTATTTTTATGTGTATCAGGCTATGGCAAAGATAAAAATTTACCAATGCTAACTGGTTTAATAAACGTTAGAATTAATGATATTAATATACAACGAGGACAAAACCGGGTTAATAATTAATAGAAACTGACGTCATTCCAAATCTTTATCAGGCTTTAAAAGTTTTATACCGCTGAGTTACTTACATATTTTTTATCTTTGCTCGAACAGTTTGTTCACCTGTTGTTTTTCAAACACAAAATAGCAACAGGTTTTCGCGTTTCAACAATTAATGCAATTACGTGAAAGATTATACAAACAATTAGTATTGAAAAATTAAACACATGAAAATAGCACTTATCGGTTATGGTAAAATGGGGCAGGAAATTGAAAAGATTGCTCTTGACCGCGGACATGAAATTGTAAGTAAGATTGACGTTTCAAGTAGCGATTCCTTTAACGATGATCAATTTAAATCGGCTGATGTAGCCATTGAGTTTACCCGTCCTGAAGCCGCTTACGAAAACTATTTAAAATGCTTCGAGGCAAATATTCCTGTTGTATCAGGTACCACAGGATGGTTAGACAAGCTTCCTGAAATTCAGGATCGCTGTAAGAATGATAACCAGGCATTTTTCTATGCGTCAAACTTTAGCTTGGGTGTTAACATCTTCTTTGAGCTAAATAAGCAGCTGGCTCGTATTATGAATAAAATGAACGAGTACAATGTATCGATGGAAGAAGTGCACCACACGCAAAAGCTGGATGCGCCTAGTGGTACTGCCATTACGCTTGCTGAAGGCCTAATTGAAAATATTGATAGCAAATCCAATTGGAAGCTGGACAAAGAAGGTGACGCTTCTGACATTGCCATTAAGGCGATCCGTGAAGGCCAGGTTCCTGGTATCCACACCATCAAATACGATTCGGCAGTTGATGAAATTATCATCCATCATAGCGCCAAATCCAGAAAAGGTTTTGCACTAGGAGCAGTGCTTGCTGCCGAATTTGTAAAAGGCAAAACCGGTTATCTGACAATGAATGATCTTTTAAACTTCTAATCCTAATATCAGCTTTATGCAAAATGCATCATTAATTAAATGGATCAAGCTGGGCATTGCCAGTCTTGTGTTCTTACTTTGGGTAATATGGATTGGCAATTTCTGGTTGCTACTGATTTATCCAATCATTTTTGATAATTATATCACTAAGAAAATCCCATGGGATTTCTGGAAAAAAAGAAAAGACGGAAAAAAACCAAGTGCTGTAGTGGAGTGGACCGATGCACTTATTTTTGCACTTTTTGCCGTATATCTTATTAATATCTTCTTGTTCCAGAACTACAAAATTCCAACCAGTTCACTGGAAAAGTCGCTTTTAGTGGGCGATCATTTATTTGTAAGTAAGGTGAGCTACGGACCTCGTATGCCAAATACGCCTGTTGCATTCCCACTTGTACAAAATACCTTTCCAATCACCAACAGTAAATCGTATACTGACTGGCCACACTGGGATTATAAGCGTCTGAAAGGTTTTGGTCAGGTGAAGCGTGATGATATTGTAGTTTTTAACTTCCCGGCAGGAGATACAGTGCCATTTAGGAGCAATAATCCTTCATATTTTGAACAGTGTTTAAGTAAAGGAGTTCAGGAAGCCTATTTTAACAACAAACTAATTCCTGAAAAGCCTTTTGAGTCAGAATGGGAAAGAAATCAATATTTCAGTGCCATAGGCCGTCGTGTAATTAAAAGTAATCCACAGGATTATGGTGAAGTGCTTGGACGCCCTGTTGACCGACGTGATAATTACGTGAAGCGTTGTGTTGCCATTCCGGGTGATGTTTTTGAAATCCGCAGCAATCAAATATACATTAATGGTACAGCAGTTGAGAATCCAAAAGACATTCAGCATTTGTATCATGTTCAAACAGATGGCACCACACTGAATTCTCGTTTCTTTGAGAAGTTGGAAATTTCATTTGCCGATCAGAAGAACATTGGTTCTGCACCAGACTATACCTTAAATATGACAGAAGGTATGGCAAATAAAGTAAAAGCTATGCCGTTTATTAAGTCGGTTCAGATGGTCGAAAACAAACCTCAGGGTAATGGTTTAAGCACATTTCCTTACAGCAGTGATTACAACTGGAGTCGCGATAACTTTGGCCCGTTAAAAATGCCACAAGCAGGCGAAACAGTTGACCTGAATCTAAAGAATATTGTGCTATACGATCGTATTATTCAAAACTACGAAGGCAACACCCTAAAAGTAAAGGATGGCAAAATCTATATTAACGATAAAGTTGCAAGCAGCTATACGTTTAAAATGGATTACTACTTTATGCTGGGAGATAACCGACACAAGTCGGCCGATTCTCGCTCATGGGGTTTTGTGCCTGAAGACCATATTGTAGGTAAGCCAATTTTAGTATGGTTGTCATTGAATCCTGATAAGGGTTTCCCGGCAAATATTCGATGGAATCGTTTCTTTAAAATAGTTCATAAATAAATTATATGAAGGAGTTCAAAAACTAAGCCCGCTCATCGAGCGCAGTCGAGATGAAAAATGACAGATATTGTTTATCACTTCGACTGCGCTCAGTGAACGGGTAGATTTAGCATTTTTTGGACATCCTCTTTTTCTTTAATGAAAGCAGTAAGAATCTTACAGTTTGGAGTTGTTCTTATCACTTTACTCATAGCTATCTGGAGTCAAAGCTGGATAATTATTGCTATTGTTTTTGCTGCCAGTATTCTTCTTTGGAAACCAACATTTCGTATTCCTTTATCATTCCTTAAGGCAAAGCTTTCACCCATACAGTTCATTATCACTGAATGGCTACTGACTGTTGCTATCGCTATTTTTGCCATTGGCTTTGCTCACAATTATTTGTTTAGTGTAATATTGGTTCAATCTTCAAGCATGGAACCTGCTTTATCCACTGGTGAGCTTATTATAATCGACAAACTGAGTTACGGCCCATCGCTTGCTACCAGCAGTATCCATGATTATAAGCGACTCAAAGGCATTAGCAAAATTAAGTCGGGAGATATGATAGCCATGTACTTCCCTGAAGGAGACTCTGCGCTTCAGGATTTTCCTGATGAAGATTATTATTTTCTAAAACGTCAGTACGAAAGAACCAAAAGCTATAATAAAATATTGGACGGGCCTGTTGTTTTTAAACCGGTAACAAAGCGCAAGATTTTTATAAAACGTATTATAGCTTTACCTGGTGACACCCTAAGTATCAGCAATGGTAACTACTTTATCAATCAGTCTTTCTTAAAGCTGAATGATAAAATGATTAGTAAATACCTGTTAAAAAGTCCATCAACAAAAATTGATCATAAGCAGTTAATAACACAGGCTAATAAGTTCTACCGGGAAAAAGGTGATCAGATTATCGAAATTCAGGATAGTATTGTTCAATCTAATAACTGGGAGAATGATCTGATTCGAATTGAAGATCCAATGAATATGCCTGATGCCTACGTTTTCCCTTTCAGAAACAGTTATTTCTGGAATGCTTCTTTTATGGGGCCGATTATAATTCCAACCAAAGGCAAAACAGTAAAATTAAAAACTACTAACCTTCCATTATATCGACGCATTATTGAGGCATACGAGGAAAACTCACTGTCTGTAAAAGGCAATAACATACTTATCAATGGTAAACTCACCAATGAGTATACATTTAAAATGAACTACTATTGGGTGGCCGGCGACAACCGCAAGCATTCGTTCGACAGCCGGTTCTGGGGCTTTGTTCCCGAAAATCACATCATTGGTAAAGTACACAAGTTTTCAAGTAAGTAATGACGTTTTTTGGTTAACTTAGCGCTTTAACTTTTAACCTAAAAGATTTAAACGATGAAAAAATCATTTTGGATATCGCTTGTCCTTTCTGCTTTACTGGTTATTTTTTCTGTACTTAATGCCAAACCCGTTGGAGTCAATTTTATTTTTAAAGAGGTTGAAATCTCTCTGGCAATACTTTTAATAGTTGTCTTTTTGAGTGGTGTCATTGCTGGTGCTTCTTACTTTTACATTAAAACAAAGAGAACCGTAAAAAATAAGCAAACAGAGGAGGATACGACTGCGGAAGAATTAAATGAAAATGATTAAAAAAACCTTACTTCCTTTAACATACCTGGGCAATGTTCATGTATTCGCGCATGTTGTCAATAGCGAGCAAATACTTATTGAACAGCATGCCAATTACCAACGAAAAAGCTATATAAACCGTTGTAATATCACTGGTGCAAATGGCCCACTTAAACTGGCCATTCCAATTGTTAATGTTAAAAATGAGAAAACAAGGATTAAGGACACCTTAATCAGTTACGATACCAATTGGCAAAAGCAGCATTGGCGATCAATCGTTTCAGCGTACAACAGTTCGCCTTTTTTTGAATATTACGCTGACGACTTTGCTCCATTCTATGAAAAACCATACAAGTATCTGCTTGATTTTATCATGGGCTTATTCAGGGTAATGATGGAAGAACTGGAACTGGAAACTGACATTGCTTTAACAGAATCTTTTTCAGACTATGAAGGTGAAAATATTAATGATCTTCGCCGCTTAAATAGTATAAAAGGGAATCTTAATGACCCTACTTATCAGCAAGTGGAATACAAACAGGTCTTTTCCGAGAAATATCCTTTTGTACCCAACCTAAGTGTCATTGACTTACTCTTCAGTAAGGGGCCAGAAACCTATGATATTCTGAAGCAATCAATCAAGCTGTAATGCACCGAGAGCCTCTTTCAATATCTGAGAATGGTCAAATGCTAAAGGTGGCAGTTCAGTTGTCGGCCACCATTTTGCATCAGCCGCATCATCCATGGCCAATGCTTCTATTTCATCATTAATAAGTGCGGTATAAACCACCGAAATAGTCCGATGGCGCGGATCGCGACCTACAGCTCCATAGGTTTTGAATTGTTCAATATTTGAAAGTTCAATGCCTGTTTCTTCTTTCAATTCGCGGAGTGCAGCAACGGGCAAATCTTCATTCATATCCACAAAACCTCCTGGAAAGGCCCACATCCCCTGAAATGGCTCATTCCCCCGTTTGATCAGCAATACTTTGTTGGGCAAACTTCTGGTAATTACAATAACATCGGTGGTGACACAAGGTCGTGGATATTCGTATTTATATGACATTACAATATGCGCTTGATAACTCTTAGTTTATGACTGTACGATTTTGCTTCATCATCAAATATTCCCTGATGATCTAATTTATCGATACGAACCCGACCGGAAGCATGGATGATTTCACCTTTACCAAGGCATAACCCCACATGTGTAATTCGTCCTTCTTCATCATCGAAAAAAGCCAGATCTCCAAGTGTAGCTTCTTCAACAAAACTAACGATCTGCCCCAACTCCACCTGTTGAGAAGCATCACGAGGCAGTTCAAATCCTGCCAGTTTATAAACTACTTGAGTAAAACCAGAGCAATCTACACCATAAAAACTACGACCTCCCCATAAATACGGCGCATTTATTAAAGCATTGGCACTATCTGCAATACTTCCGTTGGCCTTATTGGATGATTGATTTCCGGATATATAATATTCGGTATTTCCAATGCGAAAGCTATTCCGATCACTCTCATTAAAAAAGATGGAACTGCCAGCAGAAATCAAGTGTGTTGTTTTATCTGGCTCAGAAACTACTTTAATATACGGAGCAGATACTATCCATTTCTCGGCCTTAATCCAATTTTCAACTTCATGTTCACGAAGTTTAGCGATCAGTTTTGCATTAATCCACCCTTCATACTGATCAAAATGAATACGTATAAAAGCCCAACTGTCTTCGATATTTATAATATCAAATGATTCTCCAAACAAGAGCTGCGTTACCATTTCTGATGATTCAGCAGGCTCTTTTCTTACTGGAATAATTCCGTATGTGCAAATAGATTTCACTATCAACTCGTTTAAAATTGCTCAAATTTATACAAAAGATCATACTCCAAACATTACATTTCTTAGTACACCTTTTTTCAGTGTGACAAATTTGAGTTAAAAAAACTTACCTTTAACTATCTTTGGTCACCAGTTTTAAGCCATTAATAAAATTCAAGACTATGCTTGAGAAGATTTCTAAGTTAAAAACGCACTTTTATAAACCTATAGCCAGAATATTTTTATTTCTGACCAGCATTCTAATAGTCACCTACTTACTTCCTAAAACAGGAAAATTTGCCTACGAATATTTAAATGGAACACCTTGGAAACATGCCACTTTAATTGCTCCATTTGACTTTCCTATTTATAAAACACAAAACGAGTTAAGTGAAGAAACAAATGAGCTTGTTAAAAATCACTTACCATACTTCGAAATGGACACAATGGTTGTCCAAAATATTGTTGGCAAGTTTAATGTTGACTACCAAAACCATGTAAAAACGAATACAGCCAAGTTTCCATTGCTTAGCAAGCAGCATAATGCGGATACAAGTTATTTTGATCTGATAGGAATCGTCGTTCAGAACAGGCTGGAAATGACGTATCAGAAAGGTATCATCATGCTCCCTGAGGCATACATTGATGCTCCGTCATCATTTGAGTTAATGCTTATCAAAGGTGCATATGTAGAGCCATACGAGCTGCTTGAACTGGAACAACGAACCGGCGCTTACAAGCAGTTGCTGCATTTAATTGCACAAGATTTAAGCACGATTAACGATAAAATTATTGGCGAAGCTTCTGACTTCATTGGCCTGCTTGAACTCAACAAATACATAGAGGCAAATATTGCGTTTAATTCGGTTCGAAATGATCAGGAATTAGAGCGGCTTAAGAAAAATATCTCATTAACATCGGGTCGTGTTTTAGCCGGACAACGTATCATTGATCAGGGAGAGATAGTCAATAGTGAAACCGAACGAATACTGGATTCGCTTCGTCGCAAATATCAGGCAAACATCACAACAGATACTGAGTATTACTTCATTTTGGCAGGACAATTTCTATTAGTAGCCTTGCTCTTTACAGCTATCTACTTGTTTCTCTTTTATTTCAGGAGAGATGTTTATCAGTCAATCAGCTCCATCAGTTTTATTTTGCTGATTACAACCATTATGGTTTTGCTGGCAAGCCTAAAGCACATCTTTAATGATTTTCCTTTTTACATTATCCCTTTTGCCATCTTACCCATTATCATCCGAACCTTCCTCGACAGTCGATTAGCATTTTTTATGCATGTTATCACAGTTCTGATATGTGCCTTCTTTGCAAAAAATAGCTTTGAATTTGTCTTTATCCAGATTCCGGTTGGACTCGTTGCTATGTTCAGTTTGTTCAGAATGATGCGAAGAAGCCATATAGTAAGGGCAGCTATGCTGATCATCGTTACATACTCATTATTCTACACCGCATTAATTTTATGGCAAGAAGGCAACCTTAAAATGGTTAACCCAACAATGTACGCCTACTTTGCTGCCAATGGCGCCATGCTACTAATGGTTTATCCACTTATTTGGATATTTGAGCGAATGTTTGGTTTCTTATCCGATGTCACGCTGGTTGAATTAGCCGATACCAACCATCCAATATTAAGGGAAATGGCCGAAGCTACGCCAGGCACTTTCCAGCATAGTATTCAGGTTGGTAATCTGGCACAGGAAGTAGCTTACAGATTAAACGCTAATCCGGCACTTGTAAGAGCTGGTGCGATGTACCACGATATTGGCAAAACGGCATCACCTATGTTTTTTACAGAAAATCAGGCCGGCGGATTAAATCCGCATACTGAGCTGGACTATGAAGAAAGTGCACGTATTGTAATAAACCACATTGAGAATGGCGTTAAATTAGCTACGAAGCATAAACTCCCAAAACAGATCATTGATTTTATTACGACCCACCAAGGCACTACCACTACGCGCTATTTCTACAATTCGTACATCAATAAACATCCGGATAAGACACCTGATGTGAGTGCCTTCTCATATCCCGGACCAACACCATTTACCAAAGAAACAGCAATACTAATGATGGCCGATTCAATTGAGGCTGCATCCAGAAGCTTGAAGCTTTATTCGGATGATGAAATCGATAAATTAGTTGAGAAAATCGTAAACACCCAGATTGAGGAAGATCAATTTATAAACGCTCCAATTACATTCAGAGAAATTACGGAAGCTAAAGAGGTATTTAAGAGTAAGCTGAAAAATATTTATCACGCCCGTATCGAATATCCTAATATTAAAAAGAAGAAAAAAAAGGAATAAGGTATTAACTAATTTCTTGTGGGTCTATCATCGAGATAGGCCCTTTTTTGTCTATAAACAAATGTATTTTGCTCCAGTAGCGATCCCGGCACTAATTTTCTCTAACCTGGCAGACAGGCTGTCTAAATACGGATCACGCCCAAAAGTTGGGT
>DIYS01000002.1 GCA_002429115.1 Saccharicrinis sp. UBA6048
TGCCATTGTGAACCATTTTCACAAAGTGACCGGCTCCACTCTCGCCAACCCAATCGCAACATGGTGATCCATCCTCTACCTTTGCAGCAATAGCCTGAAAAATCGGCTTTACAATCGGCCATGCAGCCTGTGATCCACCCGGCATAATTGAAGGGCCCAATAAAGCGCCTTCTTCACCACCTGACACACCACTTCCAATATAATGAACACCTTTACTTTCAACATACTTCACACGTCGATCTGTATCCGGGTAATGCGTATTTCCACCATCTATAATTACGTCTCCTGATTCTAAAAGCGGTAACAGTGCATCAATGGTTGCATCAACGGCACCACCAGCTTTAATCATTATCATTACTTTACGTGGACGCTCCAGGGAGTTGACCAGCTCTTCCAATGAATAAGTTCCTACAATATTTTTGTCCTTACCCCTGGCATTCATGAAATTATCAACTTTATCTGTCGATCGGTTATAGACCGACACCTGATAACCTTTACTCTCCATATTAAGTACCAGGTTTTCACCCATAACGGCCAACCCGATTAATCCTATATCTGATAACTTTTGCATACGTTTTAAAATTTTAAATCCAGAATTGTTAGATAATATAACACTTTGCCAATACAGATGTTTATGAGCAAACACCTGCATTAACGTATTTTAATAATTCGGGAGCGTGAATCGTTAAACCTATAAGAGACTGCTTATCTGGCTCTCTTTATTCTCCTGAGTCGGCGAATAAAATGTCTTCTCTTATAGAATAGTATCCATGAAGGAATATAAGCCACAAAGAACCCCAGGGATAATACCAGAATACTTAAGCGTAACATGCCCCAGTTGCGTAATGAAAAGCCAAGAATCACAAAGGCAATATTAACAGCTCCCACAATCAGACTAATTTGAAGGTGAGAAAGTCCCAATGCCAGCATGCGGTGATGAATGTGGTTTTTATCTGCCATAAATGGCGAATTTCCTTGCGATACACGTAACATGAATACTCTTAGCGTATCCACAATAGGAACTATAAGAATTGCCATTGCTACCGCTGGTGCACTGTTCATATCATAAATCAATTCATGGCGATTATCTGGTTTGTTGAACTCGCTAAAATGTACCGCCACCACAGCTACCAGAAAACCTAGCACCAATGAGCCTGTGTCGCCCATAAAAATTTTCTGACTCTTAGAGAAAATGTTGTAATAGGCAAAAGCAAATAAACCTCCTATTAAAGCAGCTGCTAAGGTTGGAATGTGATAATCTTCGTTAATAAAATACCATGATGAAAACGACAGCATAACAATAATACCGGTTATGGCCGCCAATCCATCTATGCCATCAATCAGGTTAAATCCATTAATTAAGAAAACCATCCCTACAAGGGTTAATATGGTTCCCCAGAAAGGATCAGGTTGGAGGCCGAAAAAACCATGGAAATCAGTTATAGTAAGACCTCCCAGGCCAACAACAATGATAACTGCTATTAATTGTCCGGCCAGCTTAACCATAGGTGCTGTCACCAGGATGTCATCCTTTATACCTATTCCGAAAATAATAAGTATAGCGGGTATTAAAAAAGGAATTTCTATAAATCGAAACCAATCAACAAACAGCGAATAGGTAAACAAAAACCCAATAAAGATTGCCAGGCCTCCCAAAGTAGGAATACGCATCCTATGCACACTTCTTTTATTAGGCTCATCAAATAAATTCTTTGAATGTGCCACTCTTAATATGGTTGGGATGGACAAGAAGACCATCATAAATGATAAGAAAGAGGCAAAGGGAACCAGTAGCTGGATTGTGTAACCGTTCATAGATTTTTTTTCGTCCAATAATGATGCAAAAGTAATAAAAAGGTATGGAGTGCCATTAAATTACGTTAATTAATAACTTTAAAGCCCCCGTACAACTGCACTTTTGTTTCGTTGTACTATTTTCGCAATTCAAAGTTTCATTATGGACAAACTTCAGTTACTAAAAAAGCTACTACCGGGATTTTTACCAATCATTGTATTCATTGTTATTGACGAAGCATTTGGAACAATGTATGGCTTGATTGCGGCCATTGGCATTGGAATCATAGAACTGATAATAAGCTACGTTAAAGAGCAAAAGATTGACCGTTTCATTCTGTTTGATATTGGGCTGCTAATTGCATTAGGCTGTATATCAATCATCCTTGACAATGAGGTGTTTTTTAAATTAAAACCGGGCATTATAAGCTTTATAATGACAGGATTAATTGGCTATTCAGCATATTCAAAGCACAATTTATTAATGAATATGACAAAGCGCTACACCAGGAATATAGAGATGAATCCATACCAACTCTGGATGATGCAGAATAGTATGAAACGAATTTTCTGGCTGTTTCTCTTCTATTCATTTGCAACATTTATCTCTTCTTTTATTGACAACAAAGCGATTTGGAGTTTCCTGGGTGGCCCGGGATTATTTGTCGTAATGGGCATATACCTGGCTTTTGAGTGGCTTCGCAGAAAATTACAGAATCAAAATACTGAAAACGAAGAGTGGTTGCCAATAGTGGAAGATAATGGTAAAATTATTGGTTCGGCTCCACGATCGGTTGTTCATAATAAAAGCATGTTTCTGCACCCGGTTGTGCATTTACATGTAATCAACAAGGATCAAATATTACTTCAAAAGCGTCCATCTCATAAACTAGTTCAGCCAAATAAATGGGACACTGCTGTTGGCGGTCACGTAGCACATGGAGAATCCATTGAGTTGGCCTTGCAGCGCGAAACGCAAGAAGAAATTGGCTTAACACAGTTTCAGGTAATACCTGTATCGCAATATGTTTGGGAAAGCACGATCGAAAAAGAGCTGGTTTTTGTATTTAAAACCGTACATAAAGGCTCGTTTAATTTTGATTCTGATGAAGTTGATGATGTCAAATTTTGGTCGTTTAAGGAAATAAACGCTAATATTGGCAAAGGTATTTTCACGCCCAATTTTGAACACGAGTTTAAACAATTTAGTACTAGCTTACAGAGAGCTAATTAAAACATACACACACTTAATTCCAAGTTAAAATAGAAGCAATGAATCACTTTAAAAGAGCCCTCAATGAATCTCCGGCAATGCGATGGGGCATATTATTGCTGGTAGGATTTGTTTTATCCGTCAACTACTATTTCTATGATGCATTTTCAACGCTCAAGGATATGCTAAGAGCTGAATTTGACATCACGAATACAGAATATGGATTGTTCGTATCCTTCTACTCCATACCGAACACCTTCTTATTTATGGCTGTTATCGGGGGAATTATCCTTGATAAAGTAGGCATAAGAAAGACAGGTTTTATGTTTGTATTTTTCATGGCTTTAGGAGCAGTTATCACAGCTTATGGAGCATCTGAACAATATGGTGAAGGTGGTTTCGGCTACAATATGATGGCCTCTTTTTTACCACAATACTCACCTGAATTAAAGATGATGTTGCTTGGACGATTCTTCTTCGGATTAGGCGCAGAAACAAGCATTGTTGTAGTCAGTAAAATATTGGTAAAATGGTTTAAAGGAAAGAATCTGGCATTAGCATTTGGTCTTAAAGTTGGTTTTGGTCGATTAGGTACTTTTGCAGCGCTAAACTTATCGCCATACATCGCGCAGGAGGATGGTTCAAACCTAACGACAGCTATCTGGTTAGCGGCCGTTTTAGTTTGCATCGGACTGCTGGCATTTTTGGTTTATATGCTGTTTGATGCAAAGCTTGATAAGCAGTTAGAAACCAAAGAAAATAACACGGAAGCATCCACACCTTTTTCATTCAGAGATATTGTTGGGCTATTGAGCAACAGAGCCTATTTATACATTGCCTTGCTTTGTGTTACGTTTTATTCAGCCGTATTTCCATTCCTGGCCTACGCGCCCGATTTCTTTGCCGATAAGTTTGATTTAACATCGGTTCAAAGTGGCAGACTTACCTCTTTATTGCCT
Organism: Saccharicrinis sp. UBA6048; assembly: GCA_002429115.1. Classification (GTDB taxonomy): domain Bacteria; phylum Bacteroidota; class Bacteroidia; order Bacteroidales; family Marinilabiliaceae; genus Carboxylicivirga. The sequence goes on from DIYS01000002.1 coordinate 3,967, forward strand.
TTGGGAACCGCCTTATTTACGCCATTATTCGGCATTTTAATTGACCGAAAAGGGAAAAGTGCAACAGCCATGATTTTTGGGGCCATCACATTAACCGTCGTCCATCTAACTTTTGCATTAAGCTACTTCTCGCCTTCTGTATTAATAATTGCCTTAGGTGTTGCTTTTTCATTGGTTCCTGCCGCTATGTGGCCAACAATGGTTAAGCTGGTTGATGAAAAGCAGATTGGTACAGCTTATGGCCTGATGTACTCGATTCAGAATCTTGGCTTATGGGCCTTCCCGATTATTGCAGGATCGATACTGGATTATACCAACCCTGGCAATCCTGAAGTGTCTGATTACACAGCTACCATATTAATGTTTGCCGGTGTAAGTGTGATTGGGTTAATATTTGCAGCACTACTTAAGTACGAGGATAAAAAACGAGGTTTTGGCGTAGAATTGCCTTTGAATAAGAAATAAGAAGTATCTTAATATAAATCGAACTAAGATTAATAGCGTCCTGCATGTGTAATATTCATACAGGACGCTTTTTTATTTTTCGGTGTTTCATCAAATACACAACTAACACTTGTCTAATCGTTGTGTATTAATTCAGGATTCGCGCAGATAGACAGCCATCTCGTCTTCGTCGTTATAATCTCCATCATCGTTCATATCTTCTTTTACAATAAGCTGGTCATTAGCCAGTTCAAAAATAATCAAGAGATCATCTTCGATGTCGAACCAATCCCACTCATCCTCATCTATGGAATACCACCTGATTTCGTCCAATAATTGATCTTCATCTAACTCAATAAATTGAGAACCCAATAGCTTAATTGTGGGAATTATTGCGTTACCTTTGACAACAAATGTTGCTTTGACAGCCACGAATGTCATGTAGCTCTCATCCTCTGAGTCTCTATAGTTCCAATAATACTCCAGTTTGCCAGATTTATCGTTTGTTTTTTCAATAACAAACCTGTTTTCTACACCATCCTCCGGTACATGATTAACCCAAACGCCAACTAATTCATCCGGTATACTATCAAATGACGGGTCGTCGTCCTTATCGCAACCTATTGCAAGCAGCAACATAGCGAATACCATCAATATCCCTACCTTTTTCATAGTTTGTAAGGGTCTCCGGGTGACG
>DIYS01000044.1 GCA_002429115.1 Saccharicrinis sp. UBA6048
CGCTTTCAGCGGAATATGCAATAGTGGTATGGTTGAGAAGAATGGTTGGTCTAAGATTGAAATTCCTTATGAAGGAATAAAAATGGTTAGAGCTTTAGAATTCGATAAAAAGGTGAAAAGAGAAAGGACAATGAAGTTGATTATCGTTTCTACAATAACTGTTGGATTGGTAATCTACACTCTCTCAAATATGTCTATTGATTTAAGTGAAGCACAATATATAACAATGCCACCATATTCACCATGATAACTTATCTGTCACATTTGTTATACACTTAAATTAACATGCACATGGAACTTATCTATAATTAAAAACTTGAGCTATTATTGCGATTACTGTGTAGTAACAGAATCTCATAACTCTACTAAAAAGAAAACAAATGGTTTTTCAAGTGAGATTACTTCATAAAATTATTGCCTTAATAATCATTGCAATACAACTTTCTGGTTGTTCCGGTAATAGATGGGTGACAACATATGACCAAACTGTTAAAATCAAAGCTGAGAGTAAGGTTTTTATTAACCAGAAGAATCAAAATTATTTCGAATTACATGACGCACAAACATTGGATAATCAACTGATAGGCTATGTTCTTTTTGAAGAAGAGATTAATTCCATTCCTCGTGAATTAGAATACGTTGTGGTCTATCATGATTCACAAATAACCAGTAATGATGCAGATTCACTCAAAATATCAATACCATTCGAATCAATAATTAAGGTTAGAGTATTTGAGTACAATCATAAGACTAAATCAGATCGAACAATTACTTTGGTATTATTTACTGTAGTGCCCCTTTTAATTATCACTATTGCCTTAAGTTCTATAGATGTTAGTGGTGGTATGAGTTCTAATTGATTGTCAAATTCGAAAATTACAAGAACATATTAGAATATGTGAGAAGATGTACAAATAATACTCTTAACACCTCTTAACGTCCTAATTACAATACTAATGGCTACTAATTTTGCATATTTTAGTGAGTGTTGATTTATTCTACAATCATTGTATGCCAATATATAAAGAGGAGAGAGTGCCCTGCGTGTTGAGATTATTACGATTTATTTAGGATAGTAGAAAAAAGCTGAAAAAATAAAAATGAATAAAAAACAAAATCCCTTTGTAGTAAAGGGATTTGAAGCGTTTCGAAATTTTATGAAATCTTTCTGGTGGAGCTGCCGGGAATCGAACCCGGGTCCAGACAAGGAAGCCATATGCTTTCTACATGTTTAGCTCTGACTTAATTTTCGAGTAGTAACTGGATCAAAGCCACCGATTACTACCTTAGTCTTTTAAATTTCAAAAACAGAGCAAGACAAACTGTTTTCTAGTTCCGATTTTCCAGCATCTCCGGATCGGGCCGCCTCAGAACGTTAGCACCCGGGAAATGTCTTGTTTCAGCATCTCATGCCGAAATTGGGCTTATCTACTATACTTCGATTAAGCAGCAAGAGCGTAATTATTTTCGCCAATTAAAAAGTTTGAGATCCGGGATTAACGAGCCAGCATCACGACGCTCGACATGCTTACACACCACTTTACCAAGCTGTCAAATCCACGTCAGCCCCTTAAAGAAATGCAAGGCAAAAGTAATAAATATTTCTTCTCAAACGCACGTATGCCTTGATTTACCTATAATTTTTATTGAAGTGATGGATGTAAAAAAGCCAGACTCAATAGAATCTGGCTCAAATGAAGGAATTATGATTTGGGTATTATTTGTCTGCTAACCATTTATCTGAGTCAAGCATCCAGCTTTCAACTCGTAAAGGTGCTTCGGTGAATTCAGCATTATTGGCAACTGGCGACCAACTATCTAAACTTAACATCCAATCCTCCACATAAAGCGTTTCTGTAGCAAATTCAGCATCTGCAAAAGGGCTAACCTGGCTAAAAACAGTCCATTCATCCGTATTAACCATCCAGCTTTCTACAGCTAGCTCTGCTTCCTGGTATATGGCATCTGATACAGTTGTCCAGCTATTTAAATCGCTCATCCATGATTCTACTTCAATGGCAGGTTCATAATGAGGAATTGTTGTTACAGCAGGTGCTGAAGTGACTGGCGTTACATCAAAAGGCTGTGTCATCCATGTTTCAACGGCCATGATAGCTTCACCATCTGCAATGAGTTCTCTAAGGTTTAAAGGGGATGTTTCAGTAATAGTTGCCGAAACAGGTTTAGTCATTCTTGTGCTTGTCAATAAAGATAGGTCTTTGTAAAGATTCGCATTCTCTTCACTATTATAATAGAAGGAAGAAAAAATACTCAGTGTAAATACGGTTGCTGCAATTCCGAAAAAAAGATAACTAACAACTGAGTTTCTGTGGCTTTGGTTAATTGTGGTTTTCATTTTAATGTCCTCCATTTGTTTTTGTATCAGGGCTAAAACAGAATCTGTGCCACTGACTGTATCTATCTGTGAGATAACTGGTAATGGATTGGATTGACAATTTTAAGATGCTTATTATGAACGGTTATGCAACAAACGAATGTTCGATTGCGAACAAAGTTGAATGAAGTTAATAACAAAGGTTATTGCCAGGATACAATTTACCAGTGAGGTATTATACCAATTTAATTTTGGAATTATCTCCTTACATACATCATGGACTTTGTGCACTTGCTCAACTGTTTTGGTGCATTTCTCATAAATGTTTCACTATTACACAATAAACAAAGAGTTTTGAAGGAGGAGATAAGATGATCAAACTATTAAAATATAAGAAAGCCATTGGAAGCAACATTATTTTGATGCTCGCTTTTCTGATACATGTAATTATACCTGACAAGGAGAAAATTAGTGAAACAACAGATGACGTATATCCGATCTATTACCACTATGAAGAATCACTAGTCCCAAAATATGATCGTATTTTAGACAAAATAGAGGCTTTGCAAATGGATGATATATGCGCCGATTTATCATTGTTAAACGAAGAGGAAGTGACCAGGTTTGTCACCACTAATGGAAAGGGGAAGTACAATTGAAGTTCAAAATGCTAACTTGTAAGCGTTTTTACGATAAGATCTCAAATGGGAATCAATGATAAAAATGTAATTGGCAATTAATTATGAAGATAAATATTAAATACTTAGGCATTATTATCTTGGTTTTTGTTTGGTTAATCTTGTTTTTTGACAATTACGGTAGTCATAACGGAATCGTTGTACTTATCGCAACCTCAAGAGTATTCGCATTTGCAAGCGCATACAATGTGCATAAATACTTCTTTCCCAGATTAAAGAAATCACGCAAGGCACGTTGGTTATTATTCATCTCATTTATGGCGTTAAGTACTATAATGTTCGTAGTTGAAGTATTTTTAGAAGAGCCATATTTTGAAGGGGATAACAAGACTAGTGAAGTATTAGGTGTATGCATGGATAAAGACGATCGGGTTAATATTCACACTATAACTGATCCAAAAGAGTTTTGGATTGAAGCTCTATTTGTACTCTTCTTATCAAGCATTCAAATAGCAATTGCCATGGCGTTAAGCTGGACGGCTCAGTTGATGGAGCTTAACCGTAAGAATCAAATGGCCATCCTCGAGATGGAGTCCATGAGCAAGGAGTCTGAACTCAATGAACTCAAAAATCAGCTAAATCCACATTTTTTATTCAATGCTCTCAGTAATATCTACTCATTGGCTTACTTGGGCGATAAGGAAACTCCCAACAAAATCATGCAGTTGTCAAAGATGCTGCGCTATGTAATTTATGAAACGGATGTTAAAGAAATTAGTATTGAGCGGGAAATAGATTACATCAAGCATTACATTGATTTTCAGGATTTGAAATCAGGAGGCAACCAACAGGTTGAATTTGATTATTCTGAATGTGAAACATCGGTTAAGGTGGCGCCATTGGTCTTATTGCCGTTTATTGAAAATGCTTTTAAGCACAGTCAGATATTGATAGAGAAGGATGCATGGATTAAAATTAAATTACGGACGGATCAAAACACATTGCATTTCAGTGTGGACAATACGATATCCACTAAGAATAAGCCTGAAATACTTAATAACAAAGGCGTGGGACTGGAGAATCAGCAGAAAAGACTGGAGCTTATTTATGGCGAAGGTCAGCGCTTAAACGTTAAACGTAAGGTTGTGAATGAGCAGGAGGTTTATTGTGTGGAATTACAAATCAAGAGGGTATGAAAGAAGTGTACAAGTGCATAATTGTTGAGGATGAATTACCAAATATCCGTTTGCTCGAAAGCTATGTATCGAATATCGAAAGTTTGGAGTTAATGGCTACTTTTGTATCACCTGTTGACTTAATTAATTTTAAGAGACTGGACGAAGTGGATATCATCTATCTGGATATTCAAATGCCTGTGATGACGGGGATCGAATTGCTGAAAACCATTTCTACCAGGGCACAGGTCATCATGACCACCTCATACTCTGATTATGCTATTGAAGGTTTTGATCTGGACGTCACTGATTACCTTTTAAAACCTATTGAGTTTTCCCGATTTTTAAAAGCTAGCAATAAGGCCATTGAACGTATACAGTTAAGGTATTCAGGAAAACAGGACGTGGTACCTTCAGTTGTATCATCGAAATCAAGCGATGAGTTTGTGATGCTAAAAGTAGATAAGAAACTGATGAAAGTAGTCCTAAAGGATATTGTGTTTGTACAATCGGACTGGAATTATGTATATGTCCATACCAAAACGGAGAAGCTGGTTGTTTTGAGCACCATGAAAAACATTGAAAGCAATCTGAATGGAGATAATTTCATACGCATACATAAGTCGTACCTGATTAACCTCGATTATTTTCAATATCTCGAAGGGAACCAGGTATCTGTTAATGGTCAGCTTTTGCAGGTCAGCCGTGGCTATAAAGCAGATTTGCTGAAGCGTATTAATGCATAACATCAATCTCAGCTTAGAACTCTCATTTTGTTTGTAGCTCAATGATCACCCTTATTGAAAACATTGACCTACGTTCTATAAAGTATGCAATGCATGTAGTGTAAATTGCTGTATCTTTTTTATTACAGTTCGCATTTAAAACCTGGTGCCTTCCTGATTCGATAACAACGCCAATTATAAGCGTCAAAACATCTACACTTTTTAATACGCTTACTCAGCCATTTTATACAGTTTCTCATAAAACTTTGATAAGCCTTTGTGCACATGTCATATTTGACAAATAAACGCTCTTAAAGACTATTTCTTGAGAGCGATTAATGGGGAGATGACAACTACTGTTTGCAAGGTTGACTTACAAGCAGACCGAACGTTCCATGCTTCAAAAGCTGGCGTTAATGGTGAATTAATAATGGTTACAGTTAAGTGCCAAAAATCAAAAAAAGGAAAATCAGAATGAATAAACAGTTGTATATACTCATACTATTCTTGTATGGTGGTATAGCTGGAGATGCCGATCAAA
>DIYS01000246.1 GCA_002429115.1 Saccharicrinis sp. UBA6048
TTTTGACAACCTGAGGTGTTACTATCCGACATTGAATCCTGTGGTAAATGAAATGTTTTTCTGCAAAGTTCTGATACTTGTCGAAGGACATGAGGATATTTCTTATTTATCATCGTACTTACACCTTACAGGCCTAATTTCAGAATTTAGAAAATATGGCTGTCATATTGTTCCCGTTGAAGGTAAACATAAACTGGTGAAACCTTTGGCGATGGCTAAATTGCTTGATATACCTGTTTACGCTTTATTTGATTGTGATACAGATAAAGAACTTATTGAGGATGAAGGTAGGCGAAATGCAGAAGTAACAAATCACAAAAAAGATAACAAAGCAATATTTTCTATTCTTGGATATACAGACCAGACTGAATGGCCTGACAATGATGTAATATTGGATAACATAACTGCGTGGAAAACTAATCTTACCAAAACTGTTATGAATGAACTTGGCACAGATTTAAAAAAATACGAGGATAAGGCTGCTGCATTTTATGGTAATGCTGGAGGATTAAAGAAAAATCCTTTAGGAATTGCAAAAACTCTTGAGCTTGCGTGGTCTGAGGATGTGAAGTCTGAGATATTGTTTAAATTGACAAAAAGAATAATTGAATTTGCTAAACAAACTACGACCGCCTAACAATAAATATACGTAATGCGGGGCGTTTTAGTAAATTTGAACCTTAAAGTAATTAATAAACAAAGTAGCGGATTGACAGTGCAGTGCCTTGAAATCCCGCACTACGCATATTCGAGACGTTGTGTGCAAGCTAAAAGAACGACATTACTATGATTGAAACAGTATCTGATTTTTTAGAGAATTTTAGAAATCATGCCTTGAACAAAATAAAGGAAGATGATAGCGATATTAATCATAGACCAACGATAGGAAATATTTTCGAAGGATTAACATCTAATCTTCTTGAAAAAGCAATATTCAAAGGACTCGACTTAAGAATTGTTGAAAAAAGTTTCATCTACAATGATAGTGGAACTATTAGTCCTGAGATGGACTGCTTATTAGTTGTTGGAGAAGGAAAGCAAATATCTTTTACAAATCAATATAAATATCATATCAAAGATGTTATAGCAGTTATTCAAGTTAAAAAGAAACTGTACGCAAATGATATTGATGACTCATACCAAAATTTAAAGAGTGTAATAGATATTTATGAGCCACGAGAAGCAGATAAGTATGTAGGTCGTTCGCTGAGAGATGCATATAAGGCTATTGCTTCAAAAGAACTACCAAATGCAGAAAGACGGAAAAGTTTACCCGACAAAGAAGAGCTTTTGTATCACTATTTAGTTATGGAAGCAATTCATCCATTAAGAATTGTTATAGGATATTATGGTTACAATGACGAGTATGGTTTAAGAGAAGGATTTATAAACAAGCTTGAGGAAATTACAAAAGAAGGGCCTGTTAGAGGATATAGTCCTGGCAGTTTTCCAAATTTGATTATTTGTGGAAATAATACTATCGTCAAAAATAATGGTATGCCGATTGGAGTACCATTTATGGATACAAAATTTTATTGGCCAATATTACTTACATCAAATGAAAAGGCGATGTACTATCTACTCGAACTTATTTGGACTAGATTGTCATATAAATACGAGATTAGTTCGCAGATATTCGGAGATGATTTTCATCTTGATTACATGCATCCATTTATTTCTTGCAAAGAGCGTAAAATTGACGAGGAAAACTGGGGTTGGGAATATAATTATCACGGACTTGACCGAAAAAAACTTTCTGAGCCAGCAGGAAAAGAAGAATGGAAACCTGTTGAATTGACGAAAGCACAATATTCGGTTCTTTATAGAATGAGTGGTGCTGGAGCAATTGATTTGTATAATGATAAACAGCTACATGATTTCTTAAAAAAAGAGAATGAAGATTTAAGCTCTTTCATTGATAAATTAGTTGCAACAAGATTAGTTTATGTGGACGAAGGAATTATGGATTTCCTTGTTGATGAACTTTTAATGACTTTTTCTCCTGATGGCAAAGTTTACGGTGGAGAGAATAAAAATGGACAAATGACAAATTATTTTATGAAACGAATGAAATAAAGCCAGCACACAATAACTAAGCGTTCTGACTGGTTGAAAACCAGAGTCTGAACGCGGTGTTGCCGACAACCGGGCAGAAATTACTGTCTATGGGTATTGATTTAAGTAAGGTGAGTTTTCAGCAGGCTTTCAGTACTTGTTTAGGTTCGGTTTTAGAGGTTCAAATAACTCAATCGACAAATTGCAAGCACCAGCTCATGTAAATTGAACTCAAAATTTTCGGGTAAGGCCATACCATCCTAATCGCCTTGCGACGTTAGTTGGGTGTGAGGTAAGGCAATAAGTTAAGCGGTGGTGGCCCGCGGGCATCAAAAGTAATAAGTGTGGTGAGCTGGCCTTTGCCACAGGTATAGCAAACACGATGTTTTAAAGGCGGCCGCTCTTTAATGGTGGCTTCACCGATTTGTTGTTCCACCAATCGCCGTACTTTATTCTTTAGCGATGAGGCCAGTATACCGTAATGGCGGATGCGCACAAAGCCTTTGGGCAATATGTGCAGGCTCAGGCGCCGGATAAACTCCTGATGAGTGAGCGTTATCATATGTTTCTGTCCGCCTTTGCGGTAGTCTTTGGCGGTGAAACTGACAGAATCCATATCAACAAAGCGTAGCCGGTGATTGCTGATGGCCACCTTATGGGGGTAGCGCCCCATGTATTCGATCACCTCTTCTGGTCCTGCAAAGGGCTGCTTGCAATACACGACCCAAGGCGTTTGAACCAGTTTCCTGGCCAAAGATTGTTGCAAGTGGGTTTCTTTCCGCAGAGCGGCCAGCATACGCGCCTGGAAGACCTTGCTCATGGCTTTGACCGGAAAGAGGTATTTACCATTTTCATTCGCTGGTTTCCACTTGCCTGCCGTCGTGATACCGCCACCGGGCACTATACAGTGCAGGTGGGGATGTAAGCTTAGGTTTTGTCCCCAGGTATGCAGGATGGCTACCATGCCTGTTTTGGCTCCGAGGAATTTGTGATTGTCAGCAAAGGACCGGATCACGCTGTTAGCAGTCTTAAACGGTAAAGTGTACAGCATCCCGGGTTGGAATAAAGCCAGCCTGTTCAAGGCCTGTGGCAAGGTAAACACCACATGAAAGTACGAGGTGTTTAATAAATCGGCCTCACGCCGGCGTACCCATTCCTCCCGTTTGTGCCCCTGGCATTTGGGGCAATGCCGGTTACTGCAAAATCCGGAGCAAAAC
>DIYS01000095.1 GCA_002429115.1 Saccharicrinis sp. UBA6048
AATATTCAGGTGGTTATTGCATCGGGGTTCCACCTCTTCCCATTCCGAACAGAGAAGTTAAGCCCGATAGCGCCGATGGTACTGCGTAGAAGTGGGAGAGTAGGTCGCCGCCTTTTTTTAGAAATCCGATATTCATGATGAGTATCGGATTTTTTGCGTTTAAAACCTACCTTTATCATCCAAATTGACAAGGCTATGAAATACTTGGTTTTACTATTCCTTTTAATATCTGTTAAACTATACGCTCAGAAGGATACCACGTTAACTATGGTATTTATGGGTGATGTGATGGGACATGATTCGCAGATTAAAAGTGCCCGAATTGGCGATACTGATACGTTTGACTACAACAGTTGTTTTAAATACATTAAGCACGATATAGAAAGTGCAGATATCGCCATTGCCAATTTAGAAGTGACACTGGCCGGTGAGCCATATAAAGGTTACCCTTCCTTTTCTTCTCCTGACACCATCGCTGATGCGCTTGTCTATGCCGGAGTGGATGCTTTTGTTATGGCCAATAACCATTGCATTGACCGTCGAAAAAGGGGGCTTGACAGAACCTGTGATGTACTCGATAAAAAAGGCATCCCTCGAACAGGCGCTTTTAAAGATTCCATTGATCGTGTAAGAAATAATCCAATGATTATCGATAAAAAGGGCTTTAGGCTTGCCGTACTAAATTATACATATGGTACAAATGGAATCCGCGTTCAACATCCTAATATTATTAATACACTTGATACAGCCGTTATTTCAAATGATATTAGGTTGACTAAGGAAAAGGACGTTGACGAAATTATCGTTTGCTTGCATTGGGGATGGGAATATCAAACAAAGGCAAATCCGCAGCAAAAAGACTTAGCGACCTTTCTTAAGAGTAAAGGGATTAATATAATTATTGGGTCGCATCCTCATGTGTTACAACCAATGTATTTAGAGCAAGATGATCAGCGCTCTTCAGTATTTGCCTACAGTATGGGTAATTTTATTTCTAATCAGAGAACACCACCGCGTGATGGTGCTGCCCTTATATTTATAGATCTTCAGAAAAAGGGTGGTGATGTTAAAGTTATCAAAGCAGAGTACCAACTTACCTGGGTTTACACACCTGTTAAGGAAGGAAAGAAGCATTTCTACGTATTACCGGCACGAAGGTATGCCAAAGACAAATGGGTGGATGAAATCGGACGAAAACGCCTGAATGAATATATCGGTGAAGCTGAAGCCATACTAAAATACAATAGAGGAGTGCATGAACGGAATTTTAATCAAGCACTCCAACCTTTAATGCATAGAAACCTCGATTCTTATCAGATACCTGATTTTAATAAACTAATCAATTAAAGCTTGATTAAGTTCACCTCATAATTTCTAAATTTGCATTCTAATTTTTAAGAATGATGCAAAAGAAAGGAATCATTGCCATTGATGGTTATTCATCGTGCGGAAAGAGTACGGTAGCGAAAGATCTTGCAAAAGAACTGGGATACATATATATCGATACTGGCGCTATGTATCGGACAGTAACTTTATTTGCAATGCGAAAAGGTCTTATTGGGACTGAAATAGACATTACCAAACTAGAGACTAATCTTGAGCAAATTAATATTTCTTTCAAATATCAGCCGGAACAGAAGAAGAACGAAACTTTTTTGAACGGCGAGAGTGTGGAGAATGAGATAAGAGGTTTGGAAGTTAGCCAGCACGTAAGTGCCATTAGTGCCATTGGTTTTGTTCGTAGACGATTAGTTGAGTTACAACAAAAAATGGGTCAAGAAGGGGGCATTGTCATGGATGGTCGTGATATTGGCACGGTCGTGTTTCCTGATGCGGACCTGAAATTGTTTATGACAGCCTCTCCGGAAATTCGAGCACAACGTCGCTACGATGAATTAACTGCAAAAGGCGAAGAAGTAGACTTCGATGCTATTCTTGAAAATGTGAAACAACGTGACCATTTGGACAGCACTCGTAAAGAAAGCCCATTGTTGCAGGCAGATGATGCCGTTGTATTGGATAATTCTAATATGAATAAGGAAGAGCAACTGGAGTGGATTATCAATACAGCTAAGGAGCGCCATTTGATCTAAGATGCGAAAGGTTGAAATAGATAAAAACTCAGGATTTTGCTTTGGAGTGAGAAAGGCCATTGAATCTGCCACTAACTTACTCGACAATGGTGATAAGGTGTATTGTGTAGGTGATATTGTACACAATGAAGAAGAATCAAACCGTCTCGCATCAAAAGGAATGGAGATCATTGGCAAAGAAGACATTTCCACGATAAAAGATGGAACTATATTATTCCGTGCTCATGGCGAAGAACCTGCATCGTATTTAAAGGTTAAGAAGTCGGAGCTAATACTTAACGATGCAACATGTCCGGTTGTTTTGAAGCTTCAGCAGCGAATTAGAGCAGCTTATGAGCAACAAAAGAAAGTAAACGGGCAAATCATCATATTTGGTAAAAAAGGTCATGCAGAGGTGGTAGGACTAGTTGGTCAAACCAACGGTGAGGCCATTGTGGTAGAGAACTCAGAGGGGCTAAAGCTAATTGATTTTAGCCGGCCAATTGAAATCTTCGCACAAACAACCAAGAATCCGGATGAATTAAAACAATTGGTAGCCTTAATTAGCGATAAAGCCAAGAAGCCCGTTCAATGGCATAATACCACCTGTAAGCAAGTCACCGGAAGAGTACCACGAATAAAAGCCTTTGCCAGCCAATTTGATATTGTCGTATTTGTAGGAGGGAAGAAAAGCAGCAATGCTAAAGTTTTATTCCAGGCCTGCAAAGAAGAGAATGAGAATTCCTACTTTGTGTCCTCGGCTGATGAACTGAAAAAAGAATGGTTTCATACGTCTGATCAATCTGTTGGCGTGTGCGGTGCTACATCCACTCCATTTTGGTTAATGGAAAAAGTGGCTGAAAAGATTAGTCAATTCTGATAAGCAAGATTTGTAATTAATATTATAATGCTTGCTCCAGAGTACCTTAAAACAACTCAAAAAAAAAAATTAAAAT
>DIYS01000144.1 GCA_002429115.1 Saccharicrinis sp. UBA6048
TCAATTTCACCGTTTTTTCCACTGGAACCGCGCGTTGGCTTAAACTATCGATATAGCACCAATAGTTCTATAAAAGCCTCTTTTAACCGGATGGTTCAGTACGTACACATGCTATCGAACAGCACCTCGGGGCAACCAACCGATACATGGATGCCGAGTACGCACCTTGTTGAACCAACAACTGTTAATCAATATTCGTTGGGCTTCTTCCGCAACTTTCTGGATAATACCTTTGAGTTTTCAGCCGAATCGTATTATAAAACCATGGACAATATAAGTGACTATAAAGATGGTACACAGGTATTGTTGAACGAAGATATTGAGTCGTACATCCTGCAGGGAAGCGGTCGCAGCTACGGTATTGAGCTATATCTGAAAAAGAAATATGGTGATTTCACTGGTTGGATCAGCTATACGCTGGCTAAAACCGAGAATAAGATTGAAAGTATTAACAATGGTGAATGGTACGATTCTTCGTACGATAAAACACACGATCTTTCTGTAGTAACCAGTTATCAGTTCTCTTCACGCGTTTCGATTTCTGCTAATTGGATTTTCTATACAGGTAATGCGGTGACATTCCCGAGTGGAAAGTATGAATTTGATGGTAACCAGGTACCATACTACACCGAACGCAACGGCTACCGCATGCCCGATTATCATCGCCTCGACTTAAACATTCACCTTGAAGGTAAAGGTGACAAACGAATTAAATCGAGCTGGGATTTCTCGTTGTACAACCTATACAATCAGATGAATGCGTATACGATTGACTTTAGAGAAAATGAGAATAACCCAAATGTTACCGAAGCAGTTAAGCTGAGTTTATTTGGAATTGTACCATCAGTAACCTGGAACTTTAAATTTTAATTTGCAATGATGAAACAACATATAATATTCCGCACATTATTGATTGGAATTGTCTTGATATCAGGATTATTTCAATCGTGTGAAGAAGTGATAGATGTAGATTTGAATGAGGCTGATCCAAAGCTATCAATTGACGCCGTAATAGACCTTGACCAGTTGGCCCAGGTCCAATTATCATACACCAGCAGCTATTTTTCAGATACTGAGCCTGAATATGAAACAAATGCTACAGTGTTGCTGTCCGATTCTGAAGGCAATACCGAAACGTTGGCACATCAGGGCAAAGGAAAATATACCGGTAGCACCATTAAAGGTAAGATAGGTAATACGTATGAACTAAAAGTAACAGTTGGTAATCAAACCTTTACTGGTGAGAGTAGATTTATGACACCAACCCAGGTATTGAAACTCGAGTATAAGAAGTTTGATGGTTTTGGTGGTAATGAGGATGAGCAGGAATACACTTTAATAATTACATTGAAGAATAATCCTAAAGAAGAAAATTACTATCTGGTCAAATATTACATTGACGATGCCGAAAAGGAAGAATCATATAGCATCTGGACGCATGAGCAATATGCAAATGAGGAAGCAGTTGTATTTGAACCTTTCTTCTCATTTACAGAGGATCAAAAAATTACCATTGAGGCTTTTTCGATTGATGAAGGCACTTATGACTATTATAATCAATTGAGCGATATTATTGATCAGCGAGGCGGTGGTGGATCAACACCTTTCAATCCAAAATCGAATATGGGGAAAGATGTACTGGGCTATTTCAGGGCCTGGTCGTTTGATACCAAAAGTATTCAGGTAGGGGTTGAAGAAGAAAAAATAAAATAAAATTGTTACTCATCGGGTGAGTGCATATTTCCCTATATACTCACCCGATGAGTCAACTTGTTATTTTTTTGTTGTAATTAAAATAACGCCATTTTTACAACTACTCTTTCCTTATACCATAACCTATCACTTTAACGCCTTCTTTGGAAACTACTTCTTTTGTTGTTATTTCTACGACTCCATTTGCACCTTCATTACCATACATTTTAATGGCATTTTGTCCTCTTAATACTGATACGGAATCAATGGTGTTCGGATCTATATCAATTGTCTTTTTTTTAACGCCATCAACAACATATAAAGGTCCATTTTCGGTTGTGGAATTAATACGAACAGTATTTTCAGAAATCATCTTTATTGGTTGGCCAATCGCCATTTTCTTCTCTCCTATTTTGCCATCAGCATCTTTAGTAAAAATCTCAACAACTCCGTTTCTTGCTTTTTCACCATACTTATCTACAGCCTTCTGTCCTTTCAAATGAGTCTGGCTATGATATTTAAATGCAGGAAGGCTTTGAAACTCATCTTCACTTAATTCTTTGCCATCAATAATAAACATTGGCACTGTTTTGTTGATCTTTCTCTTATACGGTAATATTTTAGAGTACCCCTCTCCATCTTTCTTTAGGGTAACTTCAATAGCACCATCTTTAGCATCCGACCCATATTTTTCAATAGCTGCTTGACCTCTCAGTACAGTTACTGACTCAATTTGGCTGGGTTCTACTTCTTGAAAATCTCCGTTAAACTCTTCCCCGTCTATCAGAATATAAGGCTCATTAATCGAACCATTACCAATCGCACCATCCTGCACATAATCATTTGGATATATATCACTTACACCATATCCAATCACTCTTACATTTGCTTCAGAGGTTACTTTTCTTTGAATTATAAATTGCACCTCAATTTGTAATAAATGACCCAGCCAATCGTTATTTTTTACAACAGGCAGACTATTCAATACTCGTATTACTTCTTCTTCCAAGGTCTTTTTAAGAAATGATTTATCAACTTCAATATTACCCTGTGCATAGCCTTCATTTGCATACGTTGCAACAACCACCTTTTCCAGCTTAATTGCATCTGCTTTATTACCTATGCTAACCTTTCCAATTTTTCCTTTTTTATCAACCTTAAAATAAGCAGAAACAGTTCCTTCATAACCAACATCCCTTGCTTCTAAAGGATACTTTATGGTTCTGGCTATTTGAGCATGTAAGTCGCTTTCGTTATTAATTTCTGTTTTAGCTTTTTCTTCAAGAGATGTTTTGTCAGGATTGGTAAATGCTAGCAAAGCCACAATCACCAACGGTAAAAGCAACATGCCTTTCCCCCATCCTATTAATTGATTTGTATTTTTTTTATTCATCATTACAAGCCTTTTTTTTGTTAAACTTTGGTTGTAGTTATTCACCAATTGCATTCGCCTGGTACCTTGTAATAAACTAATTAGTGAGTACTGATAATATTTAGGCTCGATCATTTGCTTTACCATCGCGTTGTCAACACAGTATTCATGGTTTTGGGCTATTAAGGTTCGTAGCCACCACGCAAAAGGATTCCACCATTGGATTATCAGCAACCATTCGGCCAGCGAAATATCAATTGAATGAAGTTGAGCACAATGCGTTCGTTCATGTTCCAGAATCAATTTTCCATTTTTTTCTCTCTCCAAATGTTCAGGAATAAATATGGTTCTGAAAAACGAGAACGGATTGATAGCTCCATCGTTGAGTAATACCAGATGATAACCTTTATAGTGGGTAACATGTCCTTTCTTTCTAAGGCGCATGATAAACCAATAGCCCCACAATAAGCGGATCATCATAAACGAACATACAATTGCATACAAAATCAGACCAATAAAACTCCAGTCAATACTTGTATCAACAGGCGCATTAACAGGCATATCCAATGGTGTTGTCATTGCATACACCTCCAAAGGCACTGATTTATCGGCTTCAAACAAGATCGATTTTAGCCACAACGGCATTGCTAAAAGCGGCATTATCCATGGTACAAATAAGGTTGCCACCAGCCATGCTCTGTTACGGTTAAAAAAACTATCTCGTGCCAAAAACAATATATAGAGCAATACTGAGACAGCTATAATTCCACCTGTTTTTAATTGTAGTTCGATAAAAGTATCCATCAGTCCTGCTTTTTCTTTTCAATGATCTCTATTAACTCTTTTAAATCATCCACGTTCAGTTTTTCTTCGTTTACAAAGAAAGACACAACATTTTTGTATGATGATTCAAAATAATCAGATACTACATTCTTGATAAATAACTTCCGGTATTCTTCTTTTGAAACTGCTGGGTAATACTCATGCGAGTTGCCATACGAATTGTGCGCAACATACCCTTTCTCTTCCAAGCCGCGAATAATTGTACTGAAGGTATTGTAGTGAGGCTTTGGCTCCGGATGCTTTTTAAGCAAATCTTTTACAAAGCCTTTTCCAGCTACCCATAAAATCTTCATCACATCTTCTTCTCGCTTAGTTAATCGTTTCGTAATCATCTTAATAAATTAATAATAGCGTACCATGAATGTATTGACAAATCAAATGTAACTATTATTTTCGTTTCTTCAACTATTTTCTTCGTTTACTAACGAATTTTCTAGTTGAGAATGGATTTACGACTTCAAACTCCACGCTTAGAAGCGCTTAAAATAATTCAAAGTTCAGTAGTTAAATAGTGAGTTAGTATGGGCGATTAGTTTTATGCACTGGTTGGTAAAAAAGAGCCGCTGTAAGCTCATGCTAAGAAAAATCTACCCAAATAATTTATCCAACTCCGTTAATTGAGCAGGACTTAGTTCTTTGGTATCTCTTAATAGTGTGGAAAGAATCGTCATCTTGGCCGCATTTTCCAATACTTCAATACGATCAAAAGCGTGCAGCATGTCTTTTCCAACAGCCAATACACCATGATTGGCCATCAGGATAACATTACAATTTTTAACGACTCCGGCCACATTATTGGCTAATAAATCAGAACCTGGCAATGCATATTCAGCCACTTCTGCTTTACCAATTATCGTATATGCTTCAGCCAATAGATTGATATTAATTCGATGTTCCATGCAGGCAAATAAGCTTGATATTGGTGAGTGAGCATGAACAACAGCCGTCACATCAGGTCGTGTTTTAAAAATTTGAAGGTGCATGCCTGTTTCCATGCTTATTTTTGAATTACAATCAACAACCTGACCATCCATTGTTACAATGGCAATATCCCGGCTTTTCATCCGGCCTTTATCAGTTCCCGATGCAGTAATAGCAATATGATGCTCATCCAATCGCCTACTAATGTTACCACCTAGTGAAGTGGTTAATCCTTTATCATAAAGCCGTCTCATCCATTTGGCAACAGATTTCTTTTCTTTGATGTATGATTCCTTGTGCATAAAACTGATATTTTATTCAAAAATAGACATCAAAATGCAATAAATTAAGACATGTGCTTCTTTTATTCATCATTAAGTAATGAAAAACTTTATTTTTGTGCTCATGACAATCCGGTTAACCAAATCATATATAACACTCCTTTTCTGCTGTTTGGTAAATGTAGTAATGATGGCACAAGCCACCTCTGATTATACGACATCTAAACCCAAAGCAGGAGAAGGTCTCCATAGTTTTTTACTGCGACACCAGTTATCGCCTAAAGATCATCAGCAACAGTTTATTGAACTCAACAACGGTAAGTTTGGAAAGAACAATACCTTACTGGCCCATGTTAACTATCTCATTCCAAAAACGGAAATTGAATTGCACGAGCCGCTTTATGGTAAAGAACGTGAGTACTTTCCTTTGGAATCAAATAAGCTGAAGGGTACCTCATTTTATTTAGTGGCGGGTCATGGAGGACCTGATCCGGGCGCAATAGGCAAATATGGCAGTTATATCCTGCATGAAGACGAATACGCTTATGATATAACGCTCCGCCTAGCCAAGAAATTACAGGAAAATGGTGCTAAAGTTCATCTGATTATTAAGGATGAAGATGACGGCATACGCGACAATCAAATATTGAGCAAAGATGATCATGAAACCTGCGGTGGGAAAACCATTCCGTTAAAGCAAATTAATCGTCTTCAGCAACGAACACAAGAGGTGAATCGCCTGTACAGAAAAGATGCAGAAGCGTATCGCCGTTGCATTGTCATTCATGTAGACAGCAGAAGTAAGAGAAAGCAGATTGATGTTTTTTTCTACCACCATAAGAAAAGTAAGAGTGGTAAGAAACTGGCACTTCAGCTTCGTAATACCTTTGATGAGAAATATAAACGCCACCAGCCATCTCGTGGTTTTACCGGTACTGTAAGCGATCGTAACCTGTACCTTCTCAGAAATACAACACCTGTGTCTGTATTTATTGAGTTGGGTAATATTCAGAATTACCGCGATCAGCAACGATTCGTGAAAGCCGATAACCGACAGGCACTGGCCAATTGGCTTTATGAAGGCATTTTATCTGATTATAAGCAAAATTAATCCTTACTTTTGTCTTGATAACAACAGACAATAAAAACACAAAATACTTATGAAACCAACATTATTGATACTGGCTGCCGGCATGGGAAGCCGTTATGGAGGCCTTAAACAAATGGATGAACTTGGGCCACATGGTGAATCGATTATCGATTATTCGGTGTATGATGCCATCCAGTCAGGCTTTGAAAAAGTGGTATTTGTGATCCGCAAAGATTTTGCAGAGGCCTTTAAAGCACGATTTGAGCCACGCCTGAAAGGCAAGATAAAAACCGAATACGTTTATCAGGATTTAAAAGATTTGCCTAAAGGCTATGCTGTTCCTGAAGGACGCGAAAAACCTTGGGGTACCGGTCATGCTATCTTAATGGCTAAAGACGTCATTAACGAACCGTTTGCCATTATTAATGCGGATGACTTTTATGGACGTGAAGCCTATAAGCAGGTGTTTGATTTTGTAGGCGACAGTTCATCGGCCAATGAATATGCAATGGTAGGTTACGCGCTAAACAATACGCTATCGGAACACGGCACTGTTTCAAGAGGCGTTTGTGAAGCCGATACCAATGGCAACCTGGTTAACATTACCGAGCGTACTAAAATTGGTTACGAAGGTGAGAAGATCTTCTTTTATGAGGGAGAAGGAAAAACTGAACTAACCGGTCAGGAAGCTGTATCAATGAACTTCTGGGCATTTAAACCAGAATACTTTGAGCATCTTGAGAAAGCCTTTGTACAGTTTCTGGATGAAAAAGGCTCAGAGATGAAGTCGGAATTCTATTTTAATGCGGTGGTGGATGCAATGATTAAAAAGGAAGAAGCCAGCACTAAAGTGATCCGTACTGATTCCAAATGGTTTGGCGTAACTTATCAGGAAGACAAGCCGATGGTTCAGGATAAGCTAAATCAATTAATCACAGATGGTACTTATCCTGAGAAGCTTTGGTAGACACTTCTCTATATAAAGAAATAGAGGCGATTATCTTACTGGTAATCGCCTTTTTTATATGAAAATCTCCAATCCACTTAGCACTTTTGAAGTGCAAAGCTGACTTTTCGTATCTGTTGACTTCTTCAAAGATTTCACATCCATACACTTGTATTTCACACAATTAAAAAATATCTTTAATACCCGTTAAGCTATTTCGTCCCGTTTATTAACCTGAATTCGACGTGAAATTTTGAACTCAGGTTATTAGCTTAATTTATTCATCAATCATTTTCCTTTTTCAGGCAAGTGTACGATGAATATCCCTTTTATCTACAAACCCATGAGATAGGCAACTTTGGCTTTCCTGTTGCTATTCTCTTAAACCTTTTAAAATGAAAGCAATTATTAATCGAAGAGATTTCTTAAAAGCCGGAGCCGTAACAGCAGTCGGTGCTGCCGTTCTTCCCCAAGTGCTTTCCGGATGTACTTCCGGACCGGCTAAAATTGGAGCAAACATGACTATTCACGACTATTTGGAACACTTCGGTGTGACCGAGCAAATGATTAACCAGATTATTGCCGTTGGCCTGTCTAAGGGCGGTGATTATTGCGATTTATTTTTCCAGCACAGCATTGCTAACTACATCGGACTGGAAGATAATGCTGTTAACCGGGCTTATTCAGATATTAGCTTTGGCGTTGGCATTCGTGTTCTTAAAGGCGACCAGACCGGCTATTCCTTTAGCGAAGAGATTAACCTGGAAGCGATGAAATCGGCAGCAAAAACAGCTGCAAACATTGCAAATACCAGCGCAACTGTTGAACCGATTGCATTTGAATCGCCAAAACTTCCGAACTATTACTTAATTAAGACACCTTGGGAAAAAATCTCAATTAATGAGAAGATTCCATATCTGCAA
The DNA here is from genome assembly GCA_002429115.1 of Saccharicrinis sp. UBA6048. Taxonomy (GTDB): domain Bacteria; phylum Bacteroidota; class Bacteroidia; order Bacteroidales; family Marinilabiliaceae; genus Carboxylicivirga. The sequence goes on from DIYS01000144.1 coordinate 8,069, forward strand.
AAAGTTAATGAGAAGGTATTTGCTTTAGATGGACGTGTCATTAAATCAAATGTCTGGTTTAACGACGAAACCTCATACGTATTGTTCGCCAATTCTGAAGGACGAATGACCTGCGACTACCAGCCTATGGCACAACTATCGGTAAGTGTTACGGCTGAGCAAAATGGTCAGAAAGAGCAAAACTACTTCGATTATTCGGGCCGAAGAGGTATTGAATTTTTTACGCCTGAAGCAATTAACACTTTGGCTAATGAAGCCGTAAAGCGCACTGTTTCCTTATTTGACGCTGTAAAACCGAAGGCAGGTGAATTACCGGTTGTTCTTGCTGCTGGTAGTTCAGGAATTCTTCTTCATGAAGCCATTGGCCATGGTATGGAAGCTGACTTTAACCGCAAGGAGACGTCAATTTTCAGTGATAAGATTGGTAAAAAGGTTGCCAAGGACTTTGTATCCATTGTGGATGATGGAACCAATCAAAATATACGTGGATCGATTAATGTGGATGATGAAGGTAACGACACCGAAAAAACCTACATGGTAGCTGGTGGAACTATGGAGTCGTATTTACATGACCGAATCAGTGCCAAACACTACGGCATTAAGCCAACAGGTAATGGCCGCCGCGAATCATTCCGTCATATGCCAATGCCACGTATGCGTAACACATACATGGAAAATGGTCCGCATAAAAAAGATGAAATAATTGAAAGTGTAAAATATGGCGTTTACGCCGAGTCGTTCTCCAACGGACAAGTAATGATAGGTGCTGGCGACTTCACCTTCTATGTTAAGTCCGGATATCTTATTGAAAACGGTAAACTGACCAGGCCAATTAAGGACATTAACATTATCGGTAACGGTCCAAAAGTATTGGCTGATATTGAAATGGTGGCCGATGACCTGAAAATGGCCGAAGGTGGCTGGACCTGTGGCAAAAACGGCCAAGGCGTGCCGGTATCACAAGGATTGCCAACGGTTAAGGTCTCTAAGATTACCGTAGGAGGTGTTAATGCTTAGTTTAAGAGATGAGACCGATTAAGAGGTGAGAGATGAGACAAATATTTATGTCCAACTCCGTTTCTAATAAGCTATAGAAAATCTTAATTCTCTGGTCTTAAGTATTTATTCTAAAAAAACGACAATGAACAATAAAGAACGACAAGAACTGGCCACATGGGCCGTTGAGTTCGCCAAAAAGAAAGGTGCATCAGAAGTTGCTGCATCTATCAATAATTCACGATCAGTTGAAATACAAGTGCGTGAACAAAAAATTGAGAAAATTAAGGAATCGACCACCAATGGATTGAGCCTGAATATTTATCGTGATCATAAATTCTCGGGTCATTCTACAAATAACCTGGCTAAAAAAGATCTGGAGAAATTCATTACTGAAGCGGTTGAGGCAACTAAGTTTTTAACGGCTGATGAGTACCGTGAATTGCCTGATCCATCTCTTTACCCAAAGAATCTGGACAAAGATCTTAAGATTGAAGATAATTCATACAACCAAGTCGCCCCTGAACAACGAGTATTGATCGCCAAAGAGATTGAGCAAATCGCCCGTTCAAAAAGCGATAAAATCATCTCAGCAACCGGTGGTTATAGCGATGATTATTCAGAAAGTGTTTTGGTACACAGTAATGGTTTGATTGCAGAACGTGCATCTACATCGTTCTGGGCTGGCGGTGAGGTAACCGTTAAAGATGGTGATGCCCGACCAGAAGGATGGCACTGGGGAGGCAGCCGTTTTTTCGAAACCATGCCGACTACTGAGGAACTGGGTTCCCAGGCCGCCGAACATGCCATTCGTAAAATGGGTCAGACCAAAATTGCCTCTGGTAAATATGATATGCTAATTGAGAACAGGACTTCAGGACGTCTGCTCTCATTATTTTTCAACGCTATGAAAGCCCGCGCTCTGCAACAAAAAAGCTCTTACCTTGACGGTATGTTGGGCAAAGAAATCGCCGCTCCGGTTCTGACTATTATTGATGATCCATATATTGAGAGTGGTTTTGCATCTCGTTTATACGATGGTCAGGGGATTGCTGCACAGAAAAGAACCATGATTGAAAAAGGCGTTTTAAAGGAATATTACATTGACAATTACTATGGAAGAAAATTAGGAATGCAACCTAATGGAGGCTCCAGCTCTAACATCTTATTTGATTATGGCACGCGCGATTTGAATGCTATCGTGAAGGATACCCAGAAAGGTATTTTTGTTACTTCATTTAATGGCGGTAACTCAAATTCAACAACAGGAGATTTCTCCTTCGGTGTATCTGGATTTCTGGTGGAAGATGGTCAGCTTGTAAAAGCTGTTAACGAGATGAATATCTCCGGTAATTCGAAAAAATTCTGGAAGCAATTGGCCGAAGTTGGCAATGATCCTTATAAATATTCGAGTATTTTAAGCCCTACTCTATTATTTAAAGACATTAATTTCAGTGGATTATAGAACAACATGTTGATATACAGAAATGGGGAAGCCAAATTGGCTTCCCCATTTTTTGTAAATAATCTACATCACTAACCTTCAATACAAATCGCTAAAGCTCTCACAAAATCACCATGTTCAATCAACTGTTTCGCAAGCGCATGAATCGCCTTTCTTCTGGCATCAATAGTTGCAAACTCTGAAACGAACTGTTGATATTCTTTGCTCGCTCTTTCTTTTTCAATGTCTTCCTTACCCGGCAGTTCAGGTAAATTGGCCAGTAAGCCCAGATCATTTCCCGTGAGTACCTTACTCTGAAGGATATAATCGGGCAGCTGGTCATAGCCCATTGCTATTGTTGTCCCTGGCTTCTCCACTTCAAAAACTGAGGTTCCGCTGGCACGGCAATAATAATCCTTACCCATACGTGCTACCCAATCTGCTTTATGCGGATCAACTGCGCCTGATTCATCCAAAATACTTTCGTCCACGTGAATCTTAAGTATTTCACAAACCACAAGATTCCCAGCTCCTCCTTCCGATCCTGTCTCAATAACATCAATTACCTTACACTCAAATTGCGCTGGTGATTCTTTAACTCTGAATGGTTTTACCAGGTCGCTTTCAATGGGTGTAAAACCGGCTTTAACAAATTCATTAACGCCCTTAGCAAATTCATTGCTTGCCAGGCTCACCTGGTTCACCATCTGGAAATTCACCATATTGATCACCACCTCAGGCACTTCCTTTACATTCTGATAAGTATGCTTGGTGGTATTATCGCGTCCTCGACGAGAAGGCGAAAATACCATCACAGGCGGATTAGCCCCAAAAACATTGAAGAAGCTGAAAGGCGATACGTTAGGGTTTCCATCCTTATCGACCGTGCTGGCAAAGGCAATTGGTCGAGGTGCCACGCATCCTGTAAGGTATCCAAACAATTTTGCGACAGGGATTTCACTCGGAATTATTTCTTTCATACAGATTTATTTAGCCGGTAAAATCTTACAAACAGATTCGCCAAACCCAATTCGCAACCCATCTTTTTCACCATAAGCCCGCATAATTACGGTATCCATATCATTGATGAATTTACGCTCACTGCCATCATTTAGCTTCAAAGGCTTAGTACCTCTCCATGTCAATTCAAGCATGGAGCCAAAAGAATTCTCAGTTGGGCCACTAATGGTGCCGGATGCATACATATCACCAACATTAATATTACAGCCATTAACTGTTTGATGAGCCAATTGCTGACTAATGTTCCAATACAAATATTTGTGGTTCGACTGGCAGATCAGGTTCTCCTCACCGCCTTCAGGTTGAATCAACACTTCCAGGTTTAAATCAAAACTTTTCTTGCCAGAGCTCTTTAGATAAGGAAGTACCTCTGGTTGCTGTTCTGGAGATTCCGTTCTGAATACATCAAGTGCATCAAGTGTCACAATCCAAGGCGATACTACCGAACCAAAATTCTTTCCAAGGAAAGGCCCTAAGGGCACATATTCCCAACCCTGAATATCGCGCGCCGACAGATCATTAAATATCAGCATCCCGAAAATATGATCTTCAGCTTCCTCAATATTTACTGATTCACCAAGTTCTGTCTTTTTACCACAGACAAAAGCCATTTCCAACTCAAAATCCATGAGTTTGGAAGCCCCAAAAACCGGCACCTCCTGTTCAGGTGGTTTCATCTGTCCCTTAGGTCGATGAATATTGGTTCCGCTCACCACAATAGATGAACTACGCCCATGATAGCCAACCGGTAAATGTTTCCAGTTGGGCATCAAGGCATTTTCCTTACCTCGAAACATGATGCCTACATTGGTGGCATGCTCAATGCTGGAATAGAAATCGGTATAATCACCTACTTCAACAGGTAATAATGTTTCTACTTCTGAAATGCCCAAAAGTACTTTGGATCGATGACTCGAATTCTTCTCCAAAGCATCGTTTTTCTCATCAAAAAGTTCGATTAAAACCTTTCGAACACTTTGCCATACAGGCTTCCCAAGTTCGATGAAGTTGTTTAATGAAGAGCTATTAAATACGTTCTCAGCTATCTCATTGATTGACTGAAAGTAGCCTAGCTCGTATAAAGCGGCCATGTTAATGACTTTATCGCCAATTCTTGTGGCCGCCACCACTTCCTTATTAGGCAAACGAACGATTCCGAAAGGAATATTCTGTATTGGAAAATCACTTTTGGCATCGACTGTGAGCCATGATTTTTGGTTTATATTCATTCTTAAAACCTTACATATTTATATTCAAATATTTATTGAAGAACAGGCTATAGGGTACCTCTTCTTTCCTGCTCTAATTCGATCGATTCAAACAAAGCTTTAAAATTTCCTTTTCCAAATGATGTGGCTCCCTTGCGTTGAATGATCTCATAGAAAACCGTCGGACGATCTTCAACAGGTTTAGTGAAAATCTGTAATAAATAGCCCTCATCGTCTCTGTCAACCAAAATTCGCAGATCCATCAGAGCGGCCACTTCCTCATCAATCTCTCCTACTCGTTTTAAAAGATTTTCATAATAGGTATCAGGGATTGTCAAGAACTCAACCCCACGGCTACGCAGTTCTTTCACAGTGTTTATGATGTCATCCGTTGCCATCGCCACATGTTGTACACCCGGCCCCTTATAAAAATCAAGATATTCCTCTATCTGCGACTTCTTCTTTCCTTCAGCCGGCTCGTTAATCGGAAACTTAATACGACCATTACCGTTGGACATCACTTTACTCATCAGGGCAGAGTATTCGGTTGAGATGTCTTTATCATCGAATGAAATAATTTGCTTAAATCCCATAACTTCAGAATAGAATTTCGCCCAAACATTCATTTCATTCCATCCTACATTTCCTACCATATGATCGACATATTTCAGACCTACAGTTGATGGCTGATACTCGGGCTTCCACTCCACAAAACCAGGTAAAAATACACCAGTATAATTACTACGGTCTACAAATAAGTGAATGGTTTCACCATAGGTATGAATGCCCGAAATACATACCTCTCCATTTTCATCTGATACTTTTTCAGGAGCTTTCCAGGCTTTAGCACCTCGCTTGGTGGTTTCCTCAAACGATTTAACGGCATCAGGCACCCATAGCGCGACAAACTTAACACCATCACCGTGCATGCGTATGTGTTCCGCAATTTCTGAATCAGGAACAAGAGGTGTTGTAAAAACGAAGGTTATTTTTCCCTGACGAAGCGCATAGGATGTTTTGTCTCGATTGCCAGTCTCTAATCCACTATAGGCCAATGGCTGAAAACCAAAAGCTGTTTGATAATAATGGGCAGCCTGCTTGGCATTTCCCACATAAAACTCCACAAAGTCCGTTCCATCAATTGGGAGAAAATCTGTTTCTTGAGTACTCATATTTTAGATTTAAGTTAACCATGATTTATAATATTCTCTATCCTCTAATTCAAGAGCTTGCTTCGTAATTTTCAGAGGCTTAAAGGTATCGACCATAACAGCCAGCTCTCTTGTTTCTTTTGCACCAATACTCTTCTCGACCGTACCCGGGTGCGGTCCATGAGGAATACCTGTTGGGTGCAGTGTAATTTGTCCTTTATCCACAGATTTGCGACTCATAAAATCGCCATCCACATAATACAAAACCTCATCAGAGTCTACATTACTGTGATTGTATGGTGCAGGAATTGAATCCGGATGATAATCATATAAGCGGGGAACAAAAGCACACACCACAAAATTATGTGCTTCAAAACTTTGATGAACTGGTGGCGGCTGATGAACACGCCCTGTTATCGGCTCAAAATCATGAATCGAGAATACATATGGATAATGATAGCCATCCCAGCCAATCAGGTCAAATGGATGAGAGGCCATATGGTATGGAAAAATGGTATGATCGCGTTTGATCAGAACTTTAAAATCACCCTTTTCATCGTGTGTTTCAAGGTTAATTGGAGGATGAATATCACGCTCACAATAAGGCGCATGCTCCAACAACTGTCCCATTTCATTGATATATCGCTTAGGGTAGCGAATCGGACTATACGATTCGATAATGAAGAATCGATTATCTGCCTGATCTAATTCTATCTGATAAGGTGTACCTCTTGGAATAACAACATGATCGCCATATTTAAAAGGCAGCTGACCATAAATAGTTTTCACCACTCCCGTTCCTTCATGAATAAAAATGATCTCATCGGCTTGCGAATTCTTAAAAAAGTACTCACTCATACTTTTACGAGGTGCAGCAAAATAAAGACAGACATCATTATTAAATAAAACAGGTACGCGACTTTTCAAATAATCATCTTCAGCCGGCACATCGAAGCCTTTAAAACTCCGGTGCTGCATATTCTTATCAATGGCTGCTTCCGGCGCAACCGAATATGGTTCTTCAACATCCAACACCAAGGTTGGCGGGTAACAATGATATGCCAATGTCGATACATCGGAAAAGCCTTCAGTCGATATTAACTGTTCGGCATATAAATCACCATTGGGCTTACGAAATACAGTATGCCGCTTTGGTGGTATTTTACCTAGTTTGTGGTAATGGGGCATTATTTGTTAATTTTTAGGGGTTATAATTTCATTTCAGGAATCTCTCCCTCCACGATTAAATTTCCTTCGGTAGCTTTAATAATCTCATTAACGCTAACACCTGGTGCTCTTTCTTTCAGAACAAAGCCCTTATCAGATACTTCCAATAGAGCCAGATCAGTAACAATCTTTTTAATGCATCGTGTGCCAGTTAATGGCAAAGTGCATTGCTTTAAAAGTTTGGATTCACCTGCTCTATTGGTATGCTGCATGGCCACAATAATGTTTTCAGCTGCGGCTACCAGGTCCATGGCTCCTCCCATTCCTTTAATCATCTTTCCGGGAATTTTCCAGCTGGCAATATCTCCTGTTTCAGATACCTCAAAAGCACCCAAAACAGTCAGGTTGATATGCCCGCCACGTATCATTGCAAAGCTCATTGATGAATCGAAAAATGAACCATCAGGCAAGACCGTGACAGTTTGCTTTCCGGCGTTGATAAGATCTGCATCAACGGTTTCTTCGGTCGGAAATGGTCCCATGCCCAAAAGTCCGTTTTCAGAATGTAAGGTCACATGGATATTATCAGGTATATAATTGGCAATCAGAGTTGGTATTCCAATGCCAAGATTGATGTAGTAGCCATCTTTTACTTCGAGGGCAATTCGCTGTGCTATTTGTTCTTTACTTAGTGCCATAATCAGATTTGGTTGGATAAGGTTAATCGTTCGATCCGTTTTTCGTAGTTAGTCCCCTGGAAAATATGCTGTACAAATATTCCTGGTATATGAATCTGGTTTGGGTTTAATTGCCCAACAGGTACGATCTCTTCAACTTCTGCAATGGTAATTTTTCCTGCCATGGCCATGCCCGTATTAAAATTTTGCGCCGTATCCTTGAACACTAAATTACCAGCTGCATCGCCTTTCCAGGCCTTCACCAAAGAAATATCGGCTGTTAAACCATGTTCTAATATGTAAGTTCTGCCATTAAACTCTTTCGTTTCTTTGCCGATGGCTACTTCTGTCCCTACTCCTGTTGCCACATAAAAGGCAGGAATACCAGCACCTCCAGCGCGAATACGTTCAGCCAATGTACCTTGTGGAACAAATTCCATCTCCACTTCTCCCTTGAGTAGCATTTCTTCAAACTCTTTGTTTTCTCCAACATAGGACGCCAATATTTTTTTTATCTGGCGCTTGGTCAGCCATTTGCCCAAACCAAAATTATCAACACCAATATTGTTTGAGATGACTGTGAGATTTTTAATGTCTGATCCGGCAACTTCATTAATCATATTCTCCGGAATCCCGCATAAACCAAAGCCTCCTGCCATAATTGTCATCCCACTTTTAATGAGATGAATTAAATCTTTTGAACTGTTTACCTGTTTCAGCATTCTTAATTGTTTATTGAGGGTTATTTTTAAATCTTCTTTCTTCAGAAATTATCGACAAAGGCTCTACTCCTCTATCACTCACAACAATACTTCTTCTCCAACAATACTTCTTCTCCAACAATACGTATTTCGAATCGGATATATTTATCCTTTTATCTTCTTCCAACAAAATAAATTAAGCATTGTTTTATCAGCTTTTAATTTTAAACCAACAACAAATTATTTTACCAGCTTACAAACATCTGTTAGTATGTCATTTACCTAACAGCCTTAAGCTAAGCAAGAGCATTCACAGTAAAAATGATTTCAATTTGTTAGTAGCATTGACTTTCGACTTCTTTTAGGATTTTGATATCTTTTTATTCTTTTTAAGGAAGAATTAATACTTTTGCATCAAAATAAAAGATAGTTATGGATCCGAATAGTGGTAAGAAACACTTAATTAACCGACTAAGTCCGGAGCAATTGCAAGAGCGATTAAACAATGAAAAATTCAAAAGAACAACGGTTTCTTTTTACAGATATGTCATCATTGATCATCCTTCTGAAATGCGCGATAAGCTATTCTATTATTGGAATAAACTCCAATGTTATGGTAGAATTTACATTTCAAAAGAGGGCATTAATGCACAAATGAGTGTACCTGATCATTTCTGGCAGGATTTTAAAACCCACCTTCATGCCATACCGGAATTTCGGGATATACCTTTTAAAATTGCGGTCGAAGATGATGGAAAGTCATTTCTTAAGTTGCAAATAAAACTCCGGAATCAGATTGTGGCTGATGGTCTTCAGGCAGATGAATACGATGTGACCAATGTGGGTAAACACCTATCGGCACAGGAGTGGAATGATGCACTTAATGATGGAGCCGTTGTAGTCGATATGCGAAATCATTACGAAAGTGAAATCGGACGATTTGAAGACGCCTTGTTGCCCGAAGCTGAAACATTTAAAGAAGAGCTGCCTGAAGTAGTTGAGAAATTGAAAGGCAAGGAAGATGAGAAAATTTTGTTGTATTGTACCGGCGGTGTAAGGTGTGAAAAAACCAGTGCTTACCTTAAGCATCATGGCTTTTCTGATGTCAATCAATTACTTGGTGGAATTATTGATTACTCACGACAGGTTGAGTCGGAAAATCTCGAAAATAAGTTTATCGGTAAAAACTTTGTCTTTGATAACCGCCTGGGTGAACGCATCAGCAACGATGTCATCAGCCATTGTCACCAATGCGGTGCACCGTGTGATACCCATACCAACTGCACCAACAAAAGCTGCAACCTTCTTTTTATTCAGTGTGATGATTGCAAAACTAAATATCATGGTTGTTGCAGCGATGATTGCAAAACATACACTCTTGCGTCGGATGAAGAAAAAACGGAGCTGGAACAACGCTTGGTGTTTAAACGAGGGAAACGTTTTCATAAACGGAATCAATCGGCCTGATCGTTTTGTCCGCTTAAGCAGATTCATTAATTTGCAGGTCAACAATTACAATACTTATGAAGATAATATCGTGGAATGTAAACGGCATCAGGGCCGTTATGAAGAAAGACTTTCTCGAATCGTTTGAGCAGATGGGAGCTGATATCCTCTGCTTGCAAGAAACAAAAGCTCAGGATAATCAAGTCATTGAAGCACTAACTGACTTTAATGGTTACCACATTTATTCTAACTCGGCCGTAAAAAAAGGTTATTCCGGAACCGCCATTATAAGCAAAGAAAAGCCGCTCAATATTACCAAAGACATGGGTATTGAAGAACATGACCAGGAAGGTCGTGTTTTATGTACTGAGTATGAGAACTTTTATTTAGTCAATGTTTATGTGCCAAATTCTGGCAGTGAACTAAAACGACTGGACTACCGTCAAACCTGGGACAAAGATTTCTTCGATTACCTTAAAAAGCTGGAAGAAACTAAACCGGTGTTGGTATGTGGTGATTTTAATGTTGCTCACACTGAAATTGATTTGGCACGTCCAAAACCTAATTACAATAAATCGGCCGGTTTTATGCAGGAAGAAATCGATGGCATGGATCGCTTCACACAAGGTGGATTAAAGGATACGTTCCGTCATTTTTACCCGGATGTAACTGACAAATACTCGTGGTGGAGCTACAGAGCCGGTGCACGTGGCAAAAACGTAGGTTGGAGAATTGACTATTTTTTAGCCAGTGAGCATTTCTTACCACAACTAAAAGATGCCTTTATTCTAAACGAGATAATGGGTTCAGATCATTGTCCGGTGGGTATTGAATTATAAAAATGAATATAACTGCATGTTAATCGACTACAATTGAATGATTAACATGCATTATTATCTTTATTGTGCATTTTGAGTAATCGCTTCAGCCAACTCTGTGCATACAGCTAACTTACCATTAATTAGGGTCGTTGTAGTTACTATACCTTTCAGGCACAGCTTCTCATCAGGTAAGCGATAAATATCCTGGTAAAACAGGTATTTAATGCCTTTATGCTCCACGCGTGTTCTCACCACAAATTTATCATTGCTCTTCAGTGGTGTTTTATATGACAAATCAATGCGCGCTACCACAGCAACAATATTTCTTTCGTATAATTCTTTAAAATTCACCCCAAGCGAATCAAGAAACTCATGACGAGTATGTTCCAGATAGTTTTGATATACTGAATTGTTCACAATCCCTTGCAAATCGCATTCGTAATCGCGAACCTTAAATTCTAATTCGTAGTCGTAATTATTGGTCATCATTCGTAATTTGAAGCGAATGTACTAAAAAAGGTGGCTCAGGAGGCCACCTTTATAATCATCTTTTAGAGTTCAGTTTCTATTCTAATCCTTATCTTCTTCCTTAAACTTAAAAAGTTGATACATTTTTTCAAAGATATCCGTATTGTCATACACCCCAATAAACTCCTCAGCCCCCGGACCAAAAGCAAATACCGGCACCATAACAGCAGAGTGATCTCCTGTTGTAAACCCTGCCTTTACAAATCCCTCAGCCGGATTACCATCTTCAATCGTCATACCACCTGTTTCATGATCGGCGGTCACAATAACTAATGTGCGTCGATCTTCCATTGCAAATTTTAATGCCTCACCAACCGCTTTATCCATATCCAGCACCTCACCGGTAACATAGGCTGCATCATTCTGATGGCCTCCCCAGTCAATCTGACTGCCTTCAACCATCAGGAAAAAACCTTTGCTGTCTGCATTATTTAAAACCTCAATAGCTTTAGTTGTCGATTTGCTTAGCATCTCACCTCTTTTTTTATAGCCTGGATTATGCGCAACAGCGGTTAACACGGCCAGCTTACCTTCTTTCACACCCTCTACATCATCAATGTTATATCCAACATGGTACCCTTTTTGGTTTAACTCAAGAACCAAGTTACGACCATCAACGCGCTTGGTGAAAAAATCGGCACCCCCACCGATAAACACATCGATTTCTGTATTCATAAAATCGGCTGCAATAGCTTCATATAGATTCCTGTTTGGCTGATGAGCAATAAAAGATGCTGGTGTAGCATGTGTTATCGCCGAAGTGGACACCAAGCCTGTAGCTTTGCCATTACGTTCAGAATATTCAAGGATGGTGGTTAGCTTGTTGCCATTCATATCAACGCCAACAGCTCCATTGTAAGTGCGTGTACCTGTGGAAATCGCCGTCCCTCCAGCCCCTGAATCGGTTACATAGTTATCCGCACTTTGTGTTTTAAGGAAACCCACATACGGCATTTGTTCGATATTTAATCCTTCATTGACGGTAATAGCAGAAAAAAGCTGAGCCGTTCCCATTCCATCTCCGATGAAAAGGATAATATTTTTCGGCCGTTTCTTGAATCTTATATCATCATAATTAATGGATAAAACCTCGTGCTTATTTTCGACTGTATACTCGTATTTTTGCTTAACGTCCTTATAGTTTTCCTGTGCAACCAATCCTGCATAAGTAAAGCTGAACAGGATCAGCAACAATGTGCTTAATCTTCTCATGAGTTATCTGTTTAATTTGTTCTTTGAGACGAAAGAAGTATATTTCCATAAAAAAAACAACCACTTGGTCGGTTTGTTTATTCGTCAATTTGACATTTAATATTTTAGTAATAAAATGACAACAATGGATAAAACCAAAATACTTTTTGTTTGTCTGGGTAACATATGTAGAAGCCCCAGTGCTGAAGCAGTAATGAACAGCCTGATAAAAACCAAAGCAATTGAAGATCAGTTTGAGATTGATTCGGCGGGAATCACCGGCTACCATGCTGGCGAACCTGCTGACCAACGTATGCAGCGCCATGCATTGCAACGAAATATTACATTGACCAGCATCAGCCGACCCGTTAAAAGCCCGGATGATTTTGAATACTTTGATTACATCATTGGCATGGATGAGCAAAATATGGCTGACCTTGAGTATTTAGCTCCTGATGAAAATAGCAGAAAGAAATTGAGTAAAATGACTGACTATTGTTCGACACATAGTCATAATTCTGTACCTGATCCATATTATGGTGGTGCTTCCGGATTTGAACTGGTACTCGATATTCTGGAGGATGCCTGTCAGGGCTTATTGAATCATATCTCGAAAAATGAGTAGTATTATTGATAAAATAGAGGGCTTGCTCAAAAGCAAGATCATCCGTCATCGGGCTACTGGTGGCGGATGCATTGCATCAACAGAAATAATACACACCGAAAGAGGACAGAACTTCTTTCTGAAACATGGTTTTTCTAACGGAATGTTCTTAAAAGAAGCCAATGGACTGAACGAATTAAGAAAAGCCGGCTGCATTCGGGTACCCAAAGGTTATTGCAGTAGATAATGACTTTTTACTCTTAGAAACGATTTCCGAGGGTAGAAAAGACCCTCTGTTTTTTATTGATTTTGGAAAAGCTTTTGCCCATCTCCATCAATATACCAATGATACTTTTGGATTTTACGAGGACAATTTCATAGGATCAACACCACAAGTAAATACCTCCAAATCGAACTGGATTGATTTTTACTTTGAGCACCGTTTACTATACCAGTTTCAGATAGCCGAAAAGAATGGCTATAGCGATACAAACTTTAAATCTTCATTTAAATTAATTGAAAGAAATATATCTAGTATCCTAAATGGCTCAGAAGAACCTCCTGCTCTTTTGCATGGTGATCTTTGGGGAGGCAATTACATGGTTGATGAAAATGGTGAAGCTGTATTAATCGATCCGGCTGTATATTATGGCCACCGCGAAGCTGACCTGGCAATGACAAAACTTTTTGGCGGATTCAATAATGAGTTTTATCAAAGCTACCATCAAACGTATCCATTAAAAGATGGCTATCAATATCGTGAAAACATTTACCTGCTATACCATGTACTAAATCACCTGAATTTATTTGGCTTATCCTATAAAAGTCAGGCAATGAACTTAATGAATAGTTATAAATAAAAAAAGGTAGCATCGCTTTAGATAACTACCTCTTTATCTTTCAAATATAAACTAAAATATTTAAACAAAACCTCTTATTTCACATACAATAACCAGCAATTCCAATATCTCATCATCAGTAAGCGCTTTACAGTTCAGTATCGCGTCAAAGAAGTCAATATCTTTTTTCCCCTTCTCAAAATAATCTCTAAACTGAGCTCTTCTCTTATCTTGCACCATGCACTCTTTTTTAGCATCAGCAAGGCTCAGGCCTTCTTCTTTAGCTACAACTTCTGCACGCCACTCAAGTGGAGCTTCCAGTTTCACATGAAATGACCGGTCAATATTTTTTGTAATAGCTTCACCAGCACGACCAACAACGACTACAAATCCCTGTTCGGCCTCATCGTAAATGTACTTTGCTATGGTATTACGAATAGTTGCATCACCAGGATAAAAATCCTCACTGAAAAATAGTGCCAGATCTTTGAAAAAATGACTGTGTTTATAATCGCTCAACTCCTTTACTAAGCTTGGCGACAACTTTAGTTCTTTAGCAGATTCTTCAAGAATTTCTTTACTGATCCAGCGCCAGTTTTTGTTTTCGCCACTTACATTACTTTTCTTTGAAAGAAGCTCAGCTAATTTCTCTGCAATGCGTTTACCGTGGCAACCGTACTCCCTTGATATTGTAATAACTGGTCCAGGGTTTATTACCTTTTTTTGAGGACTTTCCTTTTTGCCCTCACGAACATTCATGTATTTTAAAAAAAGATTCTCCATGCTGTAATTTTGGTTAGATAACAGTTCAAAAGATACAAAGTTTACGAAAGGAAAGAAAATATTGTATTTAAAATGTAGCTACCCACTATAAATAGAAAAAGGACAGATCGAGAAACCTGTCCTTACCCTTAAATCAGTTCGTTAACTAAATCCAAAATCTATGAAAAAAAATCTACAGTACAAAGGTGCATCATTTTATAGTGAACAAAACTAAAGCACCGTTAATCCTTGTTAAAA
>DIYS01000064.1 GCA_002429115.1 Saccharicrinis sp. UBA6048
ATGAGTTGTTTAATTTCATATATTACAAAATCAGCACCATAGTGAAGACTTTACTTGCAAGCACCAGACCCAAGGCTTTTCTTCCGGTGAGCCACATGCCCCAGACTACTGGCCAGTTAATGCTTGCATTGAATTGGGAAAGTTAAAAACGGGAGATGGTCAATTTATCACAAATAAAAGGTTCTATAAAACCATTTTATGCTTCTTTGTATGAAAAATTTAGTTTTGACAAACCAATTATTAAAAGGCCCGTTGTATCCGGGTTATTCAGGACTCAACTTTCCCTGCTTTTTACACCATTGCTACAATGATACTAAGTTTAAAAAAAGCCATCCGATAATCGAATGGCCTTAAACAACTGTACATTATACAGTTTAATTAAAGATGTCTTGCTCCCCAATATAGCCTTCTTGAATTACGGTCATCTTAATATTTTGACTATTTACAACGCTGGCTTTTAGTAAGATGGCAGGAACCAGGCGTTTGCCATTGTTCACTGTAATGTTCATGTTTGAAGGTGCTTCGCCATCTGATATTTTAATTGCTGCGTTAGCAGCTGCAAAAGCTAAAGATTCAATAGGTTTATAAATAGTGATGGTCTGATTACCAGCAACAATATTTCGAACAGCACTTATCTCAGCATCCTGACCGGCCAATAATACTTTACCAACTTTTTTGTGTTCTTTCAGTGCCTCTATAGCACCCGAAGCCAAAGCATCATTGCCACAGATAATGGCATCTATATCATTTTCAGCCTTAAGATGAGTACTAAGAATACGATAGGCTTCATCAGGCAGCCAATAATCTGAATATACATCAAGAACTACATTGATATCACCTTTATCAATCAATGGTTGAAGTATATTCATCCATCCCAGGTGCAGCAAATAGGCATTATAGTCGGTGGTAGGACCACTGATTAATACATAATTACCCTTTGGAGCAATTTTAGTCAGATAGTTGGCTTGTAGTTCACCAATATTAATATTGTCTGTTGAAATGTAGTAATCGAGGTTGCAATTTTTAATAAGTCGGTCGTATGATATAACAGGGACATAGTTGTCATGAGCCAGCTTTACAATGGCTGCAGCTTTATCTAAGTCAACCGGAACAACCACAAGAACATCAACGCCTTCATCAATAAGCTCCTGAGCCTGTTTAAGCTGTACATCAGGATCAGAATCAGCAATTTTCACGAATGGAATTCCGCCCAGTTCTGTAACTTTTTCTTCAAATAACTCTTTGTCCTTATTCCAGCGCTCTATTTCCAGACTATCAATTAAAAAACCTACTTTGGGTTTTAGTTCGCAGGATGAAAGCATAATCACCGCAATTATGCAGACAAACGAAATCCATTTAAAAATTTTAAACACTGTAGAGTATTGGGAAGAATGGGCTAATGTCTTCGAGGGGACATCTTCAGTAACTGTATTTTTTACGAATAAATTGGTATCCGCATGTGTTTTGACGATTCTTTTCATATCGGATATTTTAGAGGTGGATAATTTTTGTATTTAATTTACGAAATTCGTAGCCGAAAGTAAAGAGCATGCAATTCATGTTTTATTTGATCACTAAATTTTAAAATACATCCAGATGATAATAAATGACCAGCATTATAGAACAGTTTGGTACAATCCATCCACGAATGTGGTGAGTATGATCAATCAAATCAAATTGCCATTTGAGTTTGAAATAGTTGAGCTAAAGAATTATAAAGAAACGGCAGAAGCCATTCGAAATATGACAGTGAGAGGTGCAGGAGCCATCGGTGCCAGTGCAGGATTTGCCATGGCTCAGGCTTTTGTAGAGAACATGGATGGTGCAAAAGAAGCTAAACAGTTTATTGAAGCTACACGCCCCACTGCTGTCAACCTCTTTTATGCCGTGAAGAAAGTGTTTGAGGCAGGTATTATTGGCGTATCCAAAGCAATAGAAATGGCACAAAGTATAGCTAACGAAGATGCAGAAAGCTGTCGATTGATTGGTGAGTACGGCAATGAGTTGATCCAGAACAAGGCGGGAATATTAACACATTGCAACGCTGGCTGGCTGGCATTTGTAGATTATGGATCGGCACTTTCACCTGTATATGCTGCTCAAAAAAGCGGAAAAGAACCATTCGTTTATGTTGATGAAACAAGGCCACGTGCTCAAGGTGCTCGATTAACAGCTTATGAATTGTACAATAATAAGGTAGAGCATCGGATAATAGCAGATAACGCAGCTGCTTTTTATATGCAGAAAGGTGCAATTGATATGGTCATTACCGGAGCTGACAGAATTGCTGCTAATGGTGATACAGCCAATAAAATTGGAACATTGGAAAAGGCCATTATAGCCAAAGAATTTGGTATTCCATTTTATGTCGCTGCTCCTTTTAGCACCATTGATTTTGATACAGCAGAAGGATCAGGTATTAAGATTGAAGAACGAGATGAGAATGAAGTACTTTATTATGAAGGCCCTGATGATGATGGAATCATCAGAAACATTAGAATGGCTTCCGAAGGTTCACATGCACTGAACCCGGCTTTTGATGTGACACCTGCAAAATACATTACAGGATTTATAACAAATAGAGGCATTATCAAGTCCTCAGAATTAGAAGGTTATCGCTCTGTATAAATAGGGGCAGTGATGTAACTCATATTTAAATGTAACACCTCAGGTTGTCAAAA
>DIYS01000216.1 GCA_002429115.1 Saccharicrinis sp. UBA6048
AAAAAAAAATTAAAATGGATGGACGTTATCGAAATAATATCAAACCTGGCATTGAAGTAGCCATTGTTTTAAAGCAAGATCAGCGAACAGGGGAGTTAACAGAGGGAATTGTTAAAGATTTATTGACCAAAAGTCAATTTCATCCACATGGCATTAAGGTTCGGCTTGAAGATGGTCAAGTGGGACGCGTTAAGGAAATATTAGAGTAAGCCGGTAAACAAAAAGAGCCACTCATAGAGCAGCTCTTTTATATCCATTACTACCTGTTATTACTTAATAACATTTAGTTCTTTTCCAATCTTGATGAATGCTGCAATAGCTTTGTCAAGATGATGTTTTTCGTGGGCTGCAGATAACTGAATACGGATACGAGCTTCTCCTTTAGGGACCACAGGGTAGTAGAAACCGATTACATAAATACCCTCGTCAAGTAACTTGGCAGCAAATTCCTGCGACAGTTTGGCATCGTACAACATTAAGGCCGCAATGGCTGACTTACTTGGCTTTAAATCAAATCCGGCAGCTTCTAACTGCGTTCTAAAATAATCAGCATTATCCATCACCTTATCGCGATATTCTGTCGATTCGGTTAACATATCAAATATCTCTAACGAAGCACCAATAATGGCAGGAGCCAGTGAATTTGAGAATAAATAAGGACGAGAGCGCTGGCGCAACATGTCAATAATTTCTTTCTTACCGGTTGTAAATCCACCCAAGGCTCCACCTAGAGCCTTACCAAGTGTGCCAGTGATAATATCAACACGTCCCATTACATTGTTATACTCATGTGTTCCGCGACCAGTCTTACCAATAAATCCTGCTGAGTGACAATCATCAACCATTACTAAAGCATCGTACTTATCGGCTAAATCACAAATCTTATCCAATTTAGCAATGTCGCCATCCATTGAGAAAACACCATCGGTTACAATGATTCGGAAACGCTGCTCTTGCGCTTTTATCAATTGCTCTTCCAAATCGGCCATATCGGCATGCTTATAGCGATAGCGAGCTGCTTTACACAAACGCACTCCGTCAATAATCGATGCATGGTTTAATGCATCAGAGATGATTGCATCTTCAGCCGTAAATAATGGTTCAAAAACACCACCATTGGCATCAAAACAGGCGGCGTATAAGATTGTATCTTCTGTGCCAACAAACTCTGCTATTTTTGCTTCAAGTTGCTTATGGATATCTTGTGTTCCACAAATAAAACGAACTGAAGATAAACCATAACCATGTGTGTCCATTGCTTTTTGAGCCGCTTTCACAACACGCGGGTGCGATGACAAGCCTAAGTAGTTATTGGCGCAAAAGTTAAGAACCTGTTTGCCACCAACTTCAATCTCAGCTCCCTGAGCTGAAGTAATGATACGTTCATTCTTATAAAGGCCCGATTCCTTGATAGCTTCAATCTCCTTAACAAGAAAATCTTGAAATTTACCGTACATGACTATTTTATTTACAGTGTGATTAATCGATTTTGTTCAAAATTACGGGCATCTGATATAAAGAACAATGACGAATAACAGATTAATAAGCTGAGTTTCTTCTATAAAATCAGACACATAGCTCAGCTATTTTGTCATTATTTCTTTCAGAATTCCTTTGTTGTATTGTAGTTAGTTTAATTCATTCTTTATCATCTCCTGAATAAGCGTCCATTTGCTTTCATTCATTTTTGGACCGATTACTTCAATAACATGGCCTGAAAGGATAGAGCCTATTTTACCACATTTATCCAATGGAAGATTCTCAATAAGACCAAATAAGAAGCCGGCTGCATATAAATCACCAGCTCCGGTTGTGTCAACGCTCTTTGCCGGGATGATGCCCACCTTTACTACCTCATTTTCACGTTTGATCATGGAGCCTTCTTTACCCAGCTTCAGGATAGCGACTTCAGTACCTTCGGCCAGTATGTTAAGGGCATCTTCACCTTCTTTACCGGTATAAGCCTTTGCTTCTTCTTCATTGGCAAATACAATGTCTACATAGTTGTGAATCAGATTTCTCAGGAAATCAAGATTATCTTCAACAACATTGTAACTGGCTAGGTCAATACTTGTGGTTAAGCCGTTGGCTTTTGCCATTTTGTAGGCTTTTTCGATCAGGTTCTTGTTTTGTACCAGGTAGCCTTCAACATGGAAATATTTGTAATTGGTAAACAGCTCATCAACAATATCATCTTGCGATAACTCAACGGCTGCTCCAAGAAATGTCGCAAAGGTACGCTCCGAATCAGGGCTGATTAGTGCGTTGGCATGACCACTCTTGGTTTCCGATTCAAGCAGGTGAGGCGTAATGTTGTGCTCGGTCATATCGGTTTTAAAAACCTGGCCAAGTTCATCCTTGCCAATCTTACCTATAAAACCGGTTTTTACACCCAGGCTGGCCAGCCCATGAATGGTATTAGCGGCTGATCCTCCACTGGCCAATTCTTTCTTAATATGCGAAGTGGCGTCCTGTACTTTTTGAGCTGCCAACTCATCCACCAACTGCATGCTGCCCTTTGGTAAATTCAATTCTTCCAGCAATTGATCATTTTCCAGTGGTGCCAATATATCTACCAGCGCATTTCCCAATCCTAATACACTACTCATACTTAACTATTTATTATTGTCAGGTAAAATAATTCGTAATTTTTTGTGCAAAGATATTGCATATTTTGAAGATTCCTTATAGTTTTGCAACGCATTTGACGGAAATGCCTCCTGAAAGAAGGAGAATAAAGCATTTTGAAAATGAAATTCCCTAGTAGCTCAGTTGGTTAGAGCGGCGGACTGTTAATCCGTAGGTCGTAGGTTCAAGTCCTACCTGGGGAGCTCTAAAAGGCTTAAACGAAAGTCTTTAATTATTGAAAATATTTTCCCTAGTAGCTCAGTTGGTTAGAGCGGCGGACTGTTAATCCGTAGGTCGTAGGTTCAAGTCCTACCTGGGGAGCTTTAAAAGCCATCTCATTTTTTGGGGTGGCTTTTTTGTTTCTGAGTATTTCTGTAAAATAAAAAATTGCACCAACATGATGCGATTCTATTTTATACGAGCTGCAAACTTTTTGCTTAGGATTTCCTTCCGTCCTCCGTCTTCCGTCCTCCGTCCTCTGTCTTTTCACCTCACCTCCTTACCAAACGGAACCAAAGCAATATGTGCTAATTTAAAATGCTGACGGGCAAATGAAACTCATAAACATTTTCTATTTTCACACCTGATAATAAATTCAATACAATGAGATACCTGGCTGTAATAGTGTTATTTTTTGCTCTGTCGGGCATTTTAACTGCGCAAGATTACTTTATCGGTGGAAAGATTGGTTATTCCTTTCCTACAAATATCGGGCGTTCATCAGATGAACTGGGCTTTAAGGATGTTGCCAAAAATGGCTGGGGTGTTGCTTTTAGCGGGAAGTGGTTTTACAATAAGCGTTTAACGTTGGGGTGTGATATCGGTTATCAATCTCAAGGAGGAAGCGATTTTTGGGATGTCAATAATTTTGGCGAAATCAGCACAAGTTATCATACCATCCGCATGCTGATCAATGGTGCCTATTATTTTAGTCACGATGAGTTTCGACCCTACTTGGGTTTATCGTTTGGAGCTTATTACCTTGTTAATACCATCGACTTTAGTGCGAATAGCTTAACGAATCAATCAATTAAATATACCGCTCAGAACTGGAAACCCGGCGTAGCGCCTCAATTGGGGGCTTTAATTGAATTGTCGAAGAATACCTTTTTGGATGTAAATGTACAAATGGATCTGATTGCCAATATGCAGGCTGTTTATTATCCGGAAGCTGAACCTCCTTATACTGAAAATCCGCATGAGAAGCAGAATCAGGTAAGTATTAATGTCGGGCTTTTGTTTGGACTATAAACTAAAGGCTATCAGCTAATAGCTAATGGCCGGAGGCTTAAAACAAACCATGCAACTCAGCATTTACCTTATCAATAATCACCGCCAAATCAGATTTATTCTTGATAAAATCCATCTTATTCGCATCAATTATCAATAATTTGCCTTTGTTGTATTTTTCAATCCATGCTTCGTAGCGCTCGTTGAGTCGCTTTAGGTAATCGAGACGGATGTTATTCTCGTATTCACGCCCTCGCAATTGAATCTGATCGACTAAGGTTGGGATAGATGCCCTTAGGTATATTAATAAATCAGGCGGTTGCACCAGGCTGCTCATAAGCTCAAACAGCGACTCGTAATTCTCAAAATCGCGACGACTCATCAAGCCCATATCAAATAAGTTAGGAGCAAAAATATAGGCATCTTCGTAAATGGTGCGATCCTGGATAACTGTTTTGCCGGCATTTCGAATTTCCTGAACAGATGAAAAACGGCTTTTCAGAAAATAAATCTGAAGATTGAACGACCATCGAGTCATGTCTTCATAAAAATCAGGAAGGTAGGGGTTCGTGTCCACATCCTCAAAATGTGCTTCCCAGCCAAAATGGTGAGCCAGCAATTCAGTAAGCGACGTTTTTCCTGATCCAATATTTCCGGCAACAGCAATATGCATATCTTCTAAACTTATGTGTTATTGATCTTTAATAACTCATCGATGTACTCGCGATTATTAGCCAGTCGTGGTATTTTATTTTGTCCGCCCAGCTTATTTTTACTTTTAAGCCAATCCATAAATAGATGATGGCGTGCAATAACAACATCCGGCTTATCCAGCGTTATGTCCTTATAGCGTTTCGCCTCATAATCACTGTTTGCATCCTGCAACGCTTTATCCAGTACATCCCTGAAATTATCGACCGAACCCGGCATCTCATCAAATTCAATTAACCATTGATGTGCGCCCTTTGTTTTCTCACCCATGAAAATTGGCGCAGCCGTGTATTCTTTGATAACGGCATGGGTTTCAGAACACGCTCTTTCGAGTGCTCGTTCGGCGTTCTCAATCATCAGCTCTTCACCAAAGGCATTGATGTAATGTTTGGTTCGTCCGGTAATAATTATCTTATGAGGGCGGAGCGATGTAAAACGCACCGTATCACCAATCATGTAACGCCACAGTCCGCTATTTGTCGATATCACCATGGCATAATCAACCCCCAGTTCAACATTTTCAATGGTCTTTGCGTCAGGATGGGGATGTGTAATTTGATTTAGCGGAATAAATTCGTAGAAAATGCCATAATCCAGCATCAGCAACATGCCCGGATCTTTTAAATCATCCTGTATGCCAAAGAAGCCTTCTGAGGCATTATATGTCTCCTGGTAATTCATCTTATCCGTTGGGATGATTTCCTTGTATTGCTTACGATAAGGCGTAAAGTTAATGCCACCATGCATAAACAACTCCAGGTTAGGCCATATCTCAAGTAAGTTTGACTTTCCGGTTTGTTTAAGGATATGTTTGATCAGCACCATAAACCAGCTAGGCACACCAGCCAGCGATGTGACATTATCTTTTATGGTCGTTTCGGTAATCTTTTCCAGCTTAGCTTCCCATTCATCCATAAGTGCGATGGATTGTTCGGGTGTTCGGGCAAAATGCGTCCAGAATGGCAGGTTTTCGATCAGAATAGCAGATAAATCACCGTAGTAGCTGTCGTTACTGAAATTATTTATCTGATGACTACCACCCAATGTCAGACACTTGCCACTAAACATGTCAGATTCCGGATTATTCTGAAGGTACAGCGCCAACACATCTTTACCTCCTCTGAAATGGCAATCTTCCAAGGTTTCTTTCGTCACCGGAATAAATTTGCTTTTTGTAGATGTGGTGCCCGAACTTTTTGCAAACCATTTAATGTCGCCAGGCCAAAGCAGGTTGCTTTCGCCTTTACGCAAGCGTTCTACATAAGGTCGTACGCCTTCGTAATCACGAACCGGCACTCTGTTGGCGAAATCCTGAAAACCGGAAATACTATTAAAGTGAAAATCTTTGCCAAAAGTGGTGGCTTTCGCACTTTCAATAAGCTTTTTTAGTTGTTCCTGTTGAACTTCTTCAGGGTGCTGTTTAAAGTGGTCTATCTGTGAAAGTCGTCGGGTGTTGACGAGCGATATAATCGAACTTAGTATTGGCATATTCTCATATGTCGTTTAGCGAATTAATCTTTATGCTTTTGAATAAGCATTTTACATGCTGATGTCGTTTCATTCAGCCTCACGGGCATTAAAGATAAATAAAAATGGATAGGAATGAACAGACATTGCCGAACGATTCGCGATCCTTTATGTAACTATCAGATTGATAAGTTTATGTGCTTTGACTATTTCGTGGATAATTCTATTACTCGTATCGATGAGCTATTGATGTTGGATTTCACTCTGGAAATTTCTTTACGTACAAATACAATGAACAGACCATTGTAACTGCCAAGTATACAATAAGAATAGATGATATCTATCTTTAATATAACTACAATCTATTTGATTGATTTTAATTCGCAAACTACTTTTGCTTCTGTAAAAATGAAACAATGAAAATTAATAACAATTAAAAATTATAACTATGTCACAGATTGGAAAACAAGTAGTAGATTTTGAAGTGCAAGCGTATGTAAATGATGATTTTAAAACAGTAAAAAAAGAAGATACATTAGGTAAATGGTCGGTGTTTTTCTTTTATCCTGCTGATTTTACTTTTGTTTGCCCAACCGAGTTAGAGGATTTGGCCAATTCATACGATGAGTTTAAAGCTACTGGTGCTGAAATTTACTCGGTTTCAACGGATACGCATTTTGTACACAAGGCATGGCACGATACTTCTGATACGATTAAGAAAATTCAATACCCAATGCTGGCCGATCCAACAGGTGTTTTATCACGTGGATTTGAGGTGATGATTGAGGAAATTGGTTTAGCTGAGCGTGGTACTTTTATTGTAAATCCGGAAGGCGAAATTGTATCATATGAAGTAGTAGCTGGTAATGTGGGGCGTAATGCAGATGAGTTGCTTCGTAAATTAAAAGCATTACAGTTTGTGGCGAAGAATCCATCTGAAGTTTGTCCTGCCAAATGGAAAGAAGGCAATGAAACCTTAAAGCCAAATATTGATCTGGTAGGTAAAATCTAAAAAACATCACTCACTTCCTAAGCATCTTCGAGATGCTAAGGAAGTTTTTCTAATTCATTCCTTAATTATTTAAACAGACAAACATGTTAGAACAAGCTATTAAAGATCAGGTAAAACAAGTATTTGCCAACCTGAAAAATGATTACACATTCGCTGTGGAAGTGGCAGATAATCATCCAAGTAAAAATGAGTTAGTGAACCTGCTTGATGATGTGGCGGCTTGTTCTGAAAAAGTTGAAACACAGGTGACATCCGGTGAGGCTTTATCTTTCAGGTTATTAAAAAATGGCGAAGACTCAGGTGTCGTGTTTCGTGCTATTCCAACAGGACATGAGTTTACAACTTTGCTTTTGGCTGTTCTTAATTTAGATGGTGTTGGAAAGAATTTGCCTGATGAGATACTAACGAAACGTATCCAGAATATCAATCAAAAGGTAGAACTTAAAAGTTATATCTCATTGACCTGTACCAATTGCCCCGATGTTGTTCAGGCTTTAAATATCATGGCTTTTATCAACCCGAATATTAAGCATGAGATAATTGATGGAGGCATTAACAAATCTGAAGTTGAGGCCTTAGATATTCAGGCAGTGCCAACGATAATGATTAATGGTGAAGAATTGCATGTAGGCCGATCATCTATGGGCGAATTATTAGGGAAGGTCGAAGCTCATTTGGGAATGCAATTTAAACCAGAAGTTACTGCAAAAAAGGAGTACGATGTGGTAGTTGTGGGTGGCGGTCCAGCAGGTGTTTCGGCGGCTGTTTACTCTGCCCGTAAAGGGTTTTCTACAGCCATTATTGCCGAAAAAGTTGGCGGTCAGGTAACCGAAACGGTGTCAATTGAGAATATGATCTCAATCCCAAAAACGACAGGCTCAGAATTAGCCGGGAATCTTATGAACCATCTGAACGATTATCCGATTGATGTTCTGGAAAATCGATTGGTGGAGAAAACGGAGCTAATCGATGGAAAGAAACACTTAACCACTTCGCTTGGTGAGATATTTATTACCCCTGCATTAATCATTGCCACAGGAGCCAGCTGGCGAAAACTGAATGTACCTGGCGAAAGCGATTACATTGGCTCAGGGGTGGCGTTTTGTACTCATTGTGATGGGCCTTTTTATAAAGACAAAAAAGTAGTGGTGGTAGGAGGTGGCAATTCCGGCCTCGAAGCAGCCATTGACCTGTCATCCATTGCTTCTGAAGTAACCGTACTGGAATTTATGGAATCGCTTAAAGGTGATCAGGTATTACAGGATAAACTCTCAGAATTATCGAATGTTAAAATCATAACCAATGCACAAACCTTAAGTTTGGATGGAGATGGATCAAAAGTAAATGCACTGCAATTTAAGCACAGAGCGACAGAAGCTGTTGAGAAAATTGATACCGATGGTGTATTTGTTCAGATCGGATTGCAGGCAAATAGTAAGGTATTTGCCGATGTGGTGGAAACCAATAGGATGGGCGAAATTGAGATAGATGCGCATTGTCGCACGAAAGTACCTGGTGTTTATGCAGCAGGCGATGTGTCTGTTGTTCCATACAAGCAAATTGTGATTGCCATGGGAGAAGGTTCGAAGGCTGCTTTATCAGCATTTGAGGATAGTATTAAAGGTCAGTTAATGGCTAACTAAGTCAAAATAGCACAATGATTGCCTGTAGTTTTACTGCGGGCTTTCATCATCTGTATCCTCCGTATTGCGATCTGATAAGCGCTTGTCAATAGGAAGAAAGAAGTAATTGATAATCAATATTAGAATCGTTCCAATAAAAGTCTCCAAATAATAACCTGCAGCAGCCAGACAACCAATGGCCGAGCTGCACCAAACGGTTGCGGCAGTAGTTAATCCGCGTATATTAATACCTTCTTTAAATATAATACCGGCACCCAAAAATCCAATTCCTGTCACTACTTGGGCAATGATGCGGGTAACATCACCATCCGTTTGTGTGATTTTAATCGAAAGTACCACAAACAATGCCGAGCCTATAGCCACAAGGGTATTGGTTCTTAAACCTGCTGACTTATGATGCCAACCGCGTTCAAATCCAATAAGCAGTCCCGCAATAGTTGCTACTAATAATCGAATTGCAAATTCTGTCGTACTCATCAATGTGTTAAACTAAATTATCTCTGACCTTCTTCGGTAAACTTTTAACAACTAAATCATAAGAATGATCAATCAATTCCTTTAAAAAATCGTCTTTCAATGAGCCGTCAGCATAGACTGTATTCCAGTGTTTTTTATTCATATGCCAACCTGGTTGAATGACCGGGAATTCCTCCCGTAATTCAATGGCTCGTTCTGGATCACACTTCAGATTAATGCTTAATTCCTTATCCAGGCTTGTAAGTGCAAACATCTTCCCCGCCACCTTAAATACAAGTGTGACTTCATCAAAAGGGAATTCTTCTGTTACAGCTGGCTTGGCAATGCAATATTCTCTAAATTCTTCTATGTTCATGTGGTAATGGAATTGTGAGTTGGTAAGATAGTGATTTAGTGTAGAAGTGAATTAGGCAGGAGGCAGAAGTTTACTACTTAAGTATGTTGAGATACATGAAAACACCTTCTGCCTTCTGCCTGTGAGCTTCTGCCTTATAAGCTTGGATGAAACGCTTCATCAATGTGCTCTATGATCCAATCCTCTCCATTGGGGATAAGGGTTACCACATCAAAGCGCACTTCGTTTTCAATATCCATTTCGTTAATGTAGGCTTCTGTCGCTTCTACAATAAACCGGATTTTTCCATTGGTGATTGCTTCTTTGGGACTTTCCCAACCATCCGTTGTACGGGTTTTTACTTCTATCACCACCAGGTAATCATCATGCATGGCAATCAGGTCAATTTCTTTATGATTGTATTGCCAATTTCGCTCTAATATTTCAAAGCCTTTTTTCTCCAGGTAATCAGCGGCAATGGCTTCTCCTGTTTTGCCTAATTCATTGTGTTGTGCCATTTTCAAAAACTTAACTGACAGGAGCAATTAGCTACTTTCATTGACACTCTTTTCCCTAATACCAATGGCTGATTCAGGTGGTTATGTCCTGCCGGGAAACCAAACATTACCGGATAATCGTACTCGTCAACCGCTTCTTTAATGACCTCAAAAACTGACTGTCCATAAGGTTCGTCGTTAT
This sequence comes from Saccharicrinis sp. UBA6048, assembly GCA_002429115.1. Classification (GTDB taxonomy): domain Bacteria; phylum Bacteroidota; class Bacteroidia; order Bacteroidales; family Marinilabiliaceae; genus Carboxylicivirga. The sequence continues at coordinate 10,202 of DIYS01000216.1, forward strand.
CTTTCATCTCCGTAAAATCACCAATCACAATCCCGTTGAGCTCTTTCAGAAAACCACTAAGTTTCAGGTTTTGCATCATTCGATCAAGGTGATATATGTACTCTCCAACATCTTCGATAAACAGAATTTTACCATGAGGATTAGGATCGAGCTGTGTGGCACGCATGGCATATATAAGTGACAAGTTGCCACCAATCAATATCCCTTCAGCTTCACCTGTTCTGTTAAGTTTATTGGGTTTTATCTTATAGTCGGGCAATTGACCATGAAGCAGGTCAAATAAGTTCATGATGTCCTCGTCATCCTCCGATTTATCAGGAAAGTTCTTTGGCATCGGCCCATGGATAGAAGCAACCCCAATTTTATTTTGCAGAGCTGCATGCAGCACTGTTATGTCGCTGTATCCAACAATCCATTTTGGATATTCGAGATAATGTGTAAAATCAATTTCATCAATGATACGGATGGTTCCATAACCACCCCGTGCACAGAAAATAGCATCAATATCTTTGCTATTGAGCATATGTTGCAGGTCAGCAGCTCGGTGGGCATCATTACCTGCAAATTGATGGAAGGTATTACAAACATTCTCACCAACCACTACTTTATAGCCTCGTTTGTGTAAACATTTTTCTGCAAAATGAATAGCCTCAGCTTCAATTTTTCCCGCCGGCGCAACAATGCCTATGGTTGAACCTTTTTCGAGTGATTTTGGAAATATCATAGTTTTAGTTTATTAGTTAGTAGCCAGAAGGCAGTAGTGATTTACATGATACAAATTCAACACAAAGGCGCATAGACGCAGAGATTATTATTTTAGTAAGAATTTTGTGTCTCTGTGTCTTTGTGTTTGAATTCTGACGTTATACAATATTACGGATACATTAATGGAGACGCAAAAACACAGATAATTTTTTTCAAGGAATCCCATATTAATAGGGTTGTATGTAGTGATTTCATCTGAGTATAATTGAGTTATCCGCGTCATTTAAATCATATTGATACTTAATACTTGATACTTTGTACTTCATTAATGCAGAAAAACTAGCCGACAATTGTATCTTTGCGCCAATAAATTAACCATAGAATATCAGGTTGAAACCAACCAAAAAATAATTCAAGCAGAATGAAGCAAGCTGGAGATTTCAAAAGAACGCTGGTAACTACTGCGTTACCATACGCCAATGGGCCAGTTCATATCGGTCACTTAGCAGGGGTTTACGTGCCTGCTGATATTTATGTGCGTTACCTGCGCCTTAAAAAAGAGGATGTTGTGTTGATTGGTGGCTCAGATGAGCATGGTGTACCCATTACTTTGAAAGCCAAAAACGAAGGTGTTACACCACAAGATGTGGTGGACAAGTTTCATGGCATCATCAAAGATTCTTTTGAGAAGTTCGGTATTTCATTCGATGTGTATTCACGCACAACCAGTAAAACGCATTACGAAACGGCTTCGGAATTTTTCCGCACACTTTATGACAAGGGTGAATTTGTTGAGAAAGAATCAGAACAATATTATGATGAAGAAGCTAAGCAGTTTTTGGCCGACCGATACATTACCGGTACTTGCCCTCATTGTAAAAGCGAAGGTGCTTATGGCGATCAGTGCGAAAGCTGTGGTACATCATTAAACGCTACTGACCTGATTGATCCACGATCGGTTGTTTCCGGAAGTAAACCTGTAATTAGAACAACTAAACACTGGTATTTACCACTTGACAAACACGAGCCATTTTTAAAAGAATGGATTTTGGATGGTCACAAAGAGTGGAAGTCGAATGTGTATGGGCAGTGTAAGTCATGGATTGACCTGGGATTACAACCACGTGCGGTAAGCCGTGATCTGGATTGGGGTGTACCTGTTCCGGTTGAAGGCGCCGATGGGAAAGTGCTTTATGTTTGGTTTGATGCACCTATTGGTTATATTTCGGCTACTAAAGAATTAACTCCTGAGTGGGAAAAGTACTGGAAGAGTGAAGACTCACGTATGTTGCATTTTATCGGTAAAGATAATATCGTATTCCACTGTATCGTGTTCCCATCAATGTTGAAGGCGGAGGGAAGCTACATTTTACCAGAAAATGTACCAGCCAACGAATTCCTAAACCTTGAAGGAGACAAGATTTCAACTTCACGTAACTGGGCTGTTTGGTTGCACGAGTATTTGGTTGATTTCAAAGACAAGCAGGATGTATTGCGTTATACCTTAACTGCCAATGCCCCTGAAACAAAAGATAACGACTTTACCTGGAAAGATTTTCAGGCACGTAATAATAATGAGTTAGTTGCCATTTTAGGAAACTTCGTCAATCGTGCCATCGTGTTAACACACAAATATTACGATGGAGCTGTTCCTGCTCAAGGCGAATTAACTGATTACGACAAGGAAACTTTAGCTGAGATTCCAGTATTGGTGAAGAAGGTGGAAGATGCCTTGGATAACTTCAAATTCCGTGAGGCTGTCAAGGAAGCAATTAATCTAGCACGTTTGGGTAATAAATACCTGGCTGATACTGAGCCTTGGAAACTTATTAAGACCGATGTAGAGCGTGTGAAGACGATTATGAACATTGCGCTTCAAATTACAGCGAATACTTCCATTTTAATTGAGCCGTTCTTACCATTTACGGCTAAGAAGATGCAAAACATGCTAAACCTTGATGGCTTAACATGGGCTGATTGTGGTAAGCTAGAGTTCTTAGCAGAAGGACACATGGTCAACAAACCTGAGTTGTTGTTCGAAAAAATTGAGGACGAAACAATACAGTCGCAACTAGACAAGTTGGCACAAACCAAGATTGACAACGAAGCAGCTAACAAAACAGCCGCTCCGGCAAAGGAAAACATCGAGTTTGATGATTTCGTGAAAATGGACATTCGCGTTGGAACCATCCTTGAGGCTGAGAAAGTTGCTAAGACCAAGAAGTTGCTTCAATTAAAAGTCGATACGGGTATCGACCAGCGCACGGTTGTTTCAGGTATTGCTGAGTTTTTTAAACCAGAAGATATCATTGGTAAGCAAGTCAGCATTTTGGTGAATTTGGCGCCACGAAAAATCCGTGGTATCGAATCGCAAGGCATGATATTAATGGCTGAAGATGCTACCGGGAAGTTAGAGTTTGTGGCACCTGCTAAAGCTGTTAAAGAAGGCTCGGAAGTGAGGTAGAGAAGACGGAAGACGGAAGACAGAAGTCCGGAGACAGAAGATAGTACGAAGTACAAAGTTCGAAGTCCGGATGATAATATAGAATCGCATCATTTTTTGGTGCGATTTTTTTGTCTTTATCACTTCCTAAGCATCTCGAAGATGCTAAGGAAGTTGGAATGATGTCTCTGTTAATTTTAGTTCGTATGTAAATCAACTCATCTCTCACCGCTCTCTTCATACTAAACCTTTGCGTCTCTGTGTTTATTCCTGTAACTTGCACATCGCTAAAATGACTTTCTGAAAGTCAATACATCAACCTGAATTTTATGTATTTAAAATATATTCTTACTGGAATTGCATTGTTAATAGGTGGCCTACTGGCGGTGCAGGGAAGTATCAATTCGCAGTTGGGTGGCATCCTGAAAAGCCCATTCTTGGCCGCCTTCATAAGTTTTTCTGTTGGAACCCTAACTTTATTGGCATTAAATGTATTGGTTCGCACCGAATTACCAAACAAGGAGCTGCTCAGTTCAATACCGGTTTATTTATTTCTTGGAGGTATTATAGGTGCAATATATGTCAGTTCTGCCATCATCCTTATCCCTAAAATTGGAGTGGCTACCATGTTGGGTGCTTCCATTGGTGGACAAATGATTGTGGCATCAATTATCGATCACTACGGATGGTTTAATGTGGCCATTCATCAGATTTCGGCAGGAAGAATTGTTGGAATACTACTATTAATCGTTGGAGTCTTCTTAATAGAAAGGTTTTAGATTAAAGAAAATTAGCTCTAATAACTAACTGATTGAGTTTGAGTTGAGATGAAATCAGATACATGTAATGTATGAAGATACTTGCATATGTTGTTGATTATCATGCTCTATAACACCATTAAAAACAGTTAAAATATCTATTTAATATCAACAAAAGGTTTATTTTTGCGCCTTGGAAAAAACAAACAGTTACATTATGGCAGATAACACAAAACAACTGTTATTTAGTGATTTTCCGAAAGTATCTACTCAAGAGTGGATGGATAAAATCACGGCAGACCTGAAAGGAGCAGACTTTGAGAAAAAGCTGGTATGGAGAACCAACGAAGGGTTCAACGTACAGCCTTTCTACCGTTCTGAGGACCTTGAATCATTAAACTACCTAGAAAGCCAGCCTGGCGAGTTCCCGTATGTACGCGGTAACAATGCAAAGTCGAACAAGTGGTTCGTGCGTCAGGACATCCTTGTAAAAGATGTAAAAGAGGCGAATGAAAAAGCATTGACTGTCTTGACTAAAGGTGTTGACAGTATTGGTTTCGTAATTGAAGACAAAGATCTTATTTCGGAAGCAAATATTGAGGCTTTATTAAAGAACATTATTTCTGACGATGTGGAAATTAACTTCAACGCTTGCTGCGGAAATAAGGAGTTAGTAGAAGCTGTTGTTGCTGTTCTTAACAAGATGAATCGCACGCATGCTGAAGTAAAAGGTTCGATTAACTTCGACCCGATTGGTAGTTTGACTATCAATGGAAAAGCTTGCTGTGAAACAGATAAGGCTTTAGATCGTGTTAAAGAAATAGCTGAAGTAGCTAAAAACTTCCCTCAGTTTAAAACTGTGGCAGTTAACTCTCGTCATTTCAACAATGCCGGTGCTTCTATCGTACAGGAATTAGCTTTTGGTTTAGCGATGGGGAATGAGTACTTAACTCAGTTAACTGAGCGCGGTATGTCAATCAATGAAGTTGCAAGTAACATCAAATTCAATATGGGTGTTAGCGGTAACTACTTTATGGAGATTGCTAAACTACGTGCTGGTCGTATGTTGTGGGCAAAGATTGTGGAAGCCTACAAGCCAACTGGTGTTGAGGTTTGCAAAATGCACGTTCACTCTGAAACTTCTGACTGGAACAAGACGATTTTCGATCCAAATGTAAACATGCTTCGTACGCAAACTGAGGCGATGTCTGCATCATTGGGTGGAACTCAGTCGCTAACTGTTCAGCCTTACGACTCATTGTACAAGGATTCTGACGAATTCTCTGAGCGTATCGCACGTAACCAGCAGTTATTGTTGAAAGAAGAATCTCACTTCGAGAAGATTGTTGACCCTTCAGCGGGTTCTTATTATATCGAAAACCTTACAAACAGCATTGCTGAGCAGGCATGGGCATTGTTTGTTGAGGTGGAAGAAAAAGGTGGTTACTTAGCAGCTATGAAAGAAGGCTTTATTCAAGGTCTTGTTAAAGAAACTGCTGAAAAACGTCGTAAGGCGGTAGCTACTCGTCGCGAAAACCTATTAGGAACTAACCAGTTCCCTAATACAGGTGAAATTATCTCTGGTAACATTGATGCTAAGAAATTAGTAAAAGGATGTTGTTGTGGTGAAGGCAACGAAGTGGAGCCAATTAAATTATTCCGCGGAGCACAAGACTTTGAAGAATTACGTTTAGCTACAGAAAATGCTACTAAGCGTCCTAAAGTTTTCATGTTGACTTACGGAAACTTAGCCATGCGTTTAGCTCGTTCACAGTTCTCAGGTAACTTCTTCGGATGTGCCGGATACGAAATTCAGGATAACCTTGGTTTCGAAACGATTGAGGCTGGTGTTGAAGCCGCTAAAGCAGCAAATGCTGACATCGTTGTACTTTGTAGTGCTGATGATGAGTATGCAGAAGCAGCCCCTAAAGCTTTCGAACTATTAGGCGACACACCGTTAGTAATTGCCGGTGCACCTGCTTGTGCAGATGAGTTAAAAGCTAAAGGTATTAAGCACTTTGTTAATGTTCGTTCTAATGTATTAGAGACATTGCAAGGCTTTAACGAGATGGTTTTAAATAAATAGATATTAGTACAGAGTAATCAGTACAGAGTAATGAGTACAAAGTAATAAGATCATGCATAAGTTTAAGGAATTGAAAGTTTGGCAAAAATCGAGAGTATTAGTTAAAGATGTATATAAGTTAACTAAGGAATTGCCATCTTCGGAACAATTTGGGATTACTTCTCAGTTGCGAAGAGCTACTGTTTCAATTCCAGCTAATATTGCAGAAGGAGCAGGAAGAAATTCTAATAAGGATTTCTGTCGCTTTCTAGATATTGCAAATGGTTCATCTTTTGAAGTTGAAACCTTATTTTATTTATGTCTTGATTTAGATTACATTTCTACAGATACTTTTTCTGATATTAATTCTAAAATTCTTGAAATTCAAAGAATGATTTATTCATTAAAAAGTAAAATGAAGTAGATAAGTACTCATATCTCATTACTCACTACTCACTACTTAATACTAAATTTCTAAAAAATTATGCGACCAAAATTTAATAACATAGATTTCAAAACCAAGCCTTGCGGAACAACTGACGCTAAAGCTTGGGAACAAAAGCACGGGGTGAAGAAAGACTGGGTAACACCAGAGCAAATCCCTGTTAAACCAGTTTATAGTAAGGACGATTTAGAGTGTATGGAGCATTTGAACTATGCTGCTGGTTTACCTCCTTATTTACGCGGACCTTACTCTATGATGTACGCAATGCGTCCATGGACAGTTCGTCAGTATGCAGGTTTCTCTACTGCTGAGGAGTCAAACGCATTCTATCGTCGTAACCTGGCTGCTGGTCAGAAAGGTTTATCCGTAGCCTTTGACTTAGCTACTCACCGTGGATACGATTCAGATCACAAACGTGTAGAAGGTGATGTTGGTAAAGCAGGTGTGGCTATTGACTCTATCCTTGATATGAATGTTCTTTTCGATGGTATTCCATTGGATAAGATGTCAGTGTCAATGACCATGAACGGTGCTGTATTGCCTGTAATGGCTTTCTACATTGTTGCAGGTCTGGAGCAAGGCGTTAAGTTAGAGCAGATGGCTGGTACTATCCAGAACGATATCCTTAAGGAGTTCATGGTACGTAACACATACATCTACCCACCAAAATTCTCGATGAAGGTGATTGCCGACATCTTTGAATATACATCTAAGAACATGCCTAAGTTTAACTCAATCTCTATCTCAGGTTACCACATGCAGGAAGCAGGTGCAACTGCAGATATTGAGTTAGCTTATACATTGGCCGATGGTTTAGAATACCTTCGCGCAGGTACTCAGGCAGGACTGGATATTGATGCTTTCGCACCTCGTTTATCATTCTTCTGGGCCATTGGTATGAACCACTTTATGGAGATTGCCAAGATGCGCGCCGGACGTATGTTATGGGCGAAGATTGTGAAGCAGTTCAATCCTAAAAATCCTAAGTCGTTGGCTTTACGTACTCACTCGCAGACTTCGGGATGGTCATTAACTGAGCAAGACCCATTCAACAACGTGGGTCGTACTTGTGTTGAGGCAATGGGTGCAGCCCTTGGTCACACTCAGTCATTACACACCAACGCATTGGATGAGGCCATTGCACTACCAACTGATTTCTCTGCCCGTATTGCTCGTAATACACAGATCTTCATCCAGGATGAAACACAGATCTGCAAGGCTGTTGATCCATGGGCCGGTTCATACTACGTTGAGTCATTGACTAATGAATTAGTTGAAAAAGCTTGGGCTCATATCCAGGAAATTGAGTCATTAGGTGGTATGGCAAAAGCTATTGAGTCTGGTATACCTAAGATGCGTATCGAAGAGGCTGCTGCTCGTACACAGGCTAAAATCGATAGCAAAACTCAGACTATTGTTGGTACTAACAAGTATCGCTTAGAGAAAGAAGATCCAATCGACATCTTAGATGTTGATAACATGGAGGTTCGTCGTTCGCAGATCGAACGTTTACAGAAGCTTCGTGCTGAGCGTAATGAGGAAGAGGTACAAGCTGCATTAGCTAAGATTACTAAGGCAGTTGAAACTGGTGAGGGTAATTTACTTGAGTTAGCTGTTGATGCTGCTCAGAAACGTGCTTCATTAGGTGAGATCTCTGACGCTTGCGAAAAGATTGTAGGTAGATATAACGCAGTAATCAGATCAATTTCAGGAGTGTATAGCGCAGAAGCAGCAGACGATACAGAGTTTGCAAAAGCATCAGAGTTAGCAAAAGAATTTGCTGAGAAAGAAGGCCGTCAGCCTCGTATCATGATCGCTAAAATGGGTCAGGATGGTCACGACCGCGGTGCAAAAGTGGTAGCAACAGGTTATGCTGATATAGGTTTCGACGTGGATATGGGACCATTATTCCAGACGCCGGAAGAAGCGGCTAAGCAGGCTGTTGAAAATGATGTACACGTTGTTGGTGTATCTTCATTGGCTGCTGGTCATAAAACTTTGGTTCCTCAGATTATTGAAGAGCTTAAGAAACTTGGCCGTGAGGATATCTTAGTAATCTGTGGTGGTGTAATTCCGGCTCAGGATTACCAATTCCTTTATGACGCTGGTGCCGTTGCAATCTTCGGTCCTGGTACATCAGTTGCTAAAGCAGGTTCTGACATCTTGAATCTGTTGATGGAGCAGGCTGCTGAGTAATTGTTTGAACTAATACTTCCTTAGCATCTTAAAGATGCTTAGGGAGTTAATGCATATAAGAAAGCCACCTCATTTTGGGGTGGCTTTTCTGTATTTAAAGGATCGCAGCTTAAAATCATCATCCAGCAAATAAATATGTCCTCATGACTGATAATGCTCCTGTTTCTTGACATCGTAAGTGTATGACAGTAAATTTGTTGCTTCAATCACTCCTAAAAACAATCTGTCATGAAATCACGGTTATTATTAGTAATGGCACTACTTGTAATGTTGCCATTTAGTGTGCTTGCACAACAAAAAGTTACGATTACAAAGGCTGAAGATCTCCCAAAGCATACTTATGACATGGAGATTGATGATGCCGTAGCATTTATTCAGAAAGAAAAGAATGTACTTGAACTGGCAGCTCTTATGAAAGAAGATCTGTTGAGTGACTTGGCTACCTACGACATTAAAGATAAGTCGAGCCTGCGCAGTATGTACGTAAAATTGCGTGACATTGCCTTATTGGAGCAGGATTATGAAGCGGTGCTGAAGTATATAAAGCTGGATCGGCTGCAGACTGATAAGGAATCTGATAAATTAACAAGAGGACTTGTAACGGAGGCCTTAGTAACTGGCTTGATGAAAGAGAAAGGTAATAATGATTCGAGAATAGGTGCTGAAACAGCTGCCTTTTTGGATGACTTTTTCAAAGGTGTTGACTTTGCAATTATACAGGAGGAAGTAGAGTATTTTAAAGGTATTCTGGAAATCTATGGTGAGAACATAGTGATGGGCAGACTGCAGGGAGCCATGCAAACAAAACTGGATAATAATAAGGGAAAGATACCCCTTGATCTGGCTCACCTGTTAATCGATTCCTACTGCGATTTGCATTACTTTTTACCTTATAAGGAGAGTATCTATAGCTCATATCTTGCAGCACTTGATCGTTATGGAACTAAAAAAGAAATGCCAGATATCTGGAAGGAGCGTGATATTGCACTAATACAGGACGATTTAAATGAGGTGGTCATTGGAATCTGGGATTCAGGCATTGATATGTCCGTCTTTGGTGAGAAGTACTGTTGGGTAAACAACCGGGAGGTAGTCGACCAAAAAGACAATGATGATAACGGTTTTGTAGATGATGTTAATGGCGTTGGATTCGACAAGGAAGGAGTGAAATCAACCTCTTTATTGTTGCCGGTAGAGCATGATGCCAGTCAGATAGATGAAATAAAAGTACTCACTAAAGGATTTTTTGACCTGGTGGCAAATATCTCATCGCCGGAAGCAAGTAACCTGAAGAAGCATTTGTCAACCCTTGAACCTGATGAGTTTGATTTGTTTATCGAGCAATTAGGTCTTTACACTCTTTATACACACGGAACGCATGTTGCAGGTATTGCAGTCGACGGAAACCCACAGGCTAAGATTATGTGTGCCCGGCTGACTTTTGATCATCGGAACATTCCTGCTATACCCACCATTGAAAAGTCGAATAATTGGGCGCATATGTTTACCGATGTGGTGGATTATTTTAAGGCAAATGATGTGAAGGTGGTGAATATGAGCTGGTCGGTTGATTACAATTATGAGTTTGTAAGACCGCTGGAGATTAATGGATATGGCAAGGATACGGACGAACGTAAGGCTTTGGCCAAAAAGTTATTTGAAATTGAGCACAATGCTTTTATGGAGGCTGTCGCTTCGGCTCCTGAAATATTATTTATTTGTGCTGCCGGTAATGAGAATAATGATGCTGATTTTGCTGCCAGCTTTCCGGCCAGTTTGAATTACCCCAACCTGATCACGGTTGGTGCAGTCGATAAAGCCGGACGAAAAACGTCCTTTACCACCGAGGGAGAAAGCGTAGATGTATTTGCCAATGGCTATGAAGTGGACAGCTATGTGCCGGGTGGAGATCGGATGGCTTTTTCAGGAACATCCATGGCATCGCCGCAAGTAGCAAATTTGGCTGCCAAACTCTTTGCTGTCAATCCAATATTATCAGCCAGGCAAATCGCCGAAATTATCAAGAATACTTCCACCAAAACAGATGAAGGTATCCATCTAATTCATCCACAAAATGCAGTGAAAGAAGCTAAAAACACCCGTTTAATGGATTTAGAAGAATTTGAATTATAAAGTAACAAAAACCAGACAGGGAATTAGCTCCTGTCTGGTTTGTTTAAAATTATATGCTTTACTATAGATTCTTTGCAGATTAAAATAAGGTATAGCCAATGATGAAAGAAGTCATCTTATAGCTTGAATCCTGATAAAAATAATTATTCATGATATTTTTTGGAAGGTGATAACGTAATTCGCAGTGTAACTTTTTATTATACGCATAACCAACACCCACAGATAAACTTGGTGCTTCCTTAACACCTCTATTACTTCTTTTATAAATTATCTCATTAGTGTCGAAGGAAATGTCCATTGCACTATAATTAGCATTTACAAATAGCTTGGATTTATCACCTAAATACATGTAGTACCTGATACCGATAGGTAAATCAATCGTTTTGTAGTCAACTTTATAAATGTTGTATGAGTGTGATTCATCTACCTTATAACTTTGGTAAGTTGGCTCAAAAGTGACCGACCACTTGTTTTTATTAAAAGGTAACATCAATTCGGCTTCTATACCAAAACGCATATTTACTTGGTCGGCAAAATTATATTCACCTCTTACACCTCCTTGTGCATAATACTCCGTTATTTTTAAACTGCTTAAGCTGATGCCCGGACGAATGGATAAGTTGAAATTAACCTTCTGCTTCTTAGAATCTTTACTTTCCTTAATGCCATTCATCTTGTTAAAAACAGATATCAGATCTTTTTCGCGATAGGAGGTATTGGTATAACTTCTTGGGCCAATTTCAGAATCTTGGGATAACAACACTAACTGCTGCTTATAGGTGTCATTGGTTCCTATATGAGAGTCATCATGGTTGTACCGCTTGTAAATTAACTGTGTCACATCATTATCCTCTTTTTTGTAGAAGAAGCGAGTCACTTCTTTTCCTCTGTACTCGTAAAGATTATACTTTCCTTTAACAAGAACCTTTAGGAGTAATGTTCGTTGTTCAAATTCCGGCGATCGCTTATAGGATAATTTATTCTCATCGTCACTGGCCAAATCAATATCAACGGTGTGCCGCTCAAAAGCTGCCCCGTTATTAATACCAAATTCCTGTAGGTCAGAAATTGCCAGAGTAAGATCATCGCTGTCATCTGATAACTTATATCGAATCTGATCCGGATTGTTGTGCCAATCAACATTCCTAATCAAGCATTCGGTTCGATTATTATCATTATCGATAAAATAGCCTGGATCGAAAGTGATTTGAGACCAGGCGGCCATACAATAGCATGCCAATACTATTGATAGAGTTAGATTTTTCATAAATAGATTATTTAACGTGAGATGATAAAAGTAGAAAAAAGATATAAACTGCAAATTATAATGTATAGAAAACTGCTATGTAAATTATATAGCTACGATCCAGCTTACATTTATGCAACTGTTCTATTGATATGTAAGTTTTACTTGCGATAAGCTACTACTTCCGTTAGTTAAATAATTCTGAAAATAAGTTTAAGCATAATCTGACCTTAACATCCAGTATATGAAAACTTAGACCATTTATCGATAATATTCGATATAAGTTTTTGTAACCTAAGGCTTTTGGGCCAGTAGAAGTGGCTATAACCTAATAGAGCCAATATGCATTTAAGATGACTTATCGTTTGGGGAAAGGATAAGTCGGAGATGAGCTGGTTCTATAATAAATTCATATTAATGAAAAAACGAGTGTTGGGAATGATGCTGGGACTGGCATGTCTTACAGCGACGGCTCAAAGAATTAGTGAGTTTGAAGCCGAAACATCTTATTTAACGTATCCGCGTATTCCGGTAAAAGACATTAACTGGGAACAAATTACTGCCGAAGTGGCTCATACCGATATCAAAATGGGTGAGAAAACATTACATAAAGGAGCTAACCTTTGTAAGGCAAAAGGAGCAAGCCTTAAGGATGCCAAAGTGCTTGAAAACTTCTATTACGAGGTGAAGCACAAAACGCCATCGGCCATATTAAGGGTAAAAGATAATGCTGGAAACGTAATATTTAGTCATAAAACATCTGAGGCTGGAAACACAAGCACTATGTTCGGTAAAAGCGAATGTTATTTTATCGAAGCCATACTGGTTGATGTGTGGAAAAAACAGTCAGAGGAGTATAAGAACATTGTGGCTGAGGAAGAGTTTGAAGATGTGCAAACCAGTGCGCAAGCATTTATTGATGATGCAGCGATGTTCCGTTACGTGCCTGAAACAGTTGAGGTATTCTATCCGAAGACTTCGAAAGAACATAATTACGATGAACTTGAAGCAGTTGCAAAAGAGACATCTCAGGCTTATCAACTTTTGAAAGGCAATTATGAAAATGCTGAGGCTAAAGCTATGCTGGAAAAAGCAATTGCAGCCTGGTCAAAAGAATTGGAAAACACCAACTTGAATGATCGTAAATCACGCATTAATAAAAAGGTAGCTGGCACATTACGTGCAAATATGGCATTGGCATACGCTTACCTTCATCAATACGATGACGCCATTGTGCATATCAATAAGGCACTAAATAGTTACTCAGGCACATCAAACAACCGTACTTTACAATGGGAAGTATTGCGCGACCGCTGTAATGAGCAGAACAGCTACTACGTGATGAACAAAGATGCAGAGGTGGATCTGGCAGAGCATAAAATCGTCGTGGTGAATAAAGGGATGGAAGCCTATGAAACATTTAAGAGTGATTACAGTACTTACGCTTCAAAACAGGCTAAAGAAGAGTATGCCGCAGCAAAAGATGCACATGATAAGGCTGTTGCTTCAGGCGAGTTAAACCCATACGAGGGGATGGTGACACATACTGCTACGCAAGGATATATGTTGATGTACATGTCCTTTCAGAAACTGGGTAAATTTCCTGTTGAGGTGTGTGACTTAACACAACTGAACCAGATATATTTTAAAAACCAGAATATTGAAAGTATTCCGGTTGAAATAGGCCAATTGACGCAATTGAAAAGATTGGATCTTTCGAAGAATAAAATTGTATCTATTCCGGAGGAAATTAAGAATTGTAAAGAGCTGAAAACGCTTGTTCTTAAAGGCAACCCACTTCCGCAGAGTGAAGTTGATAAACTATCAAAACTTCTGCCGAATTGTAAGATCAAGTTATAATGAGTGATTATCCAAGACTCTAGAAGCATCTGCTCACTGAGCGGAGTCGTAGTGATTACGCATTAATAGTTAATGTTATAATGATTTCACCTCTATTACGCTCCATGCGCAAGTTTAATTTTGGATTACCGCTTCTAATGAATTGAAAAACCCTGACAGCATAATGGTTAGCTGTCAGGGTTTTTTCGGGTAGTATAGTATCTAAGCTGTAGTTAATAATGGCTTGTATGTCCGTGCAATATTACCCAACCACCTTTTTTATTCTCCATAACAAAAGTTGATATCCAATTAATATCTACCGCTTCTTTTTCTTTCATTTTAAGGTTTTCACTTCCCTGCCACGTACACAGCGCTTTTTTATTAGCCAGAGGCGTAACCTTAATTGTCTGGTTTGTGATTATTACTTTCTCAGTATTGGCGCAAAACTCATCCATGGCCTTATGAAGATCCTCATAAGTAAAGATTTTACCATCGGCTGTATACATAAAGTCTTCATGATCTAGCCAGTATGACATTAGCTTATCAATATCTTTATCAATAACACTCTCGGTAAACGCTTTAATGGTCGACTCAATTTCATTGTGCATTTGTGATTTCTGAGCATCAATGGTTGCGCAGTGCAGAATGCCTGCAAAAACAAGAAGTAAAACAAATGATTTCATGATGATGATTTTAGGGGGTGATACACAAAATTACACCCCTATTATACGCCATGTCAACCTTTAAAATACATATAATTGATTAGTCATATAAATTACTAATTGATGGTATTTATTGTGTGCAAAGAGTTGTAGGTTAATTCATTGTTAATCTTGTAAAAATTCTCAACCGACCATTTGGTCTAATGAATGGAAATGCTTTACTTTGATTAGCATTTTTTAACAACTCAAAAAATGTTCAGAATCCATTGAGAAGGATTGACTAATTGGGAGTGCGTAGTGGGTTGTTCATTTTTAGGCTGTTATGATGTTGATAAACTCATATCTACTCTAAATATTTTACTAAAATGACTAAGACCTTTAACCTGCTGTTACTCCTTTTTTTCGTAATTGGCATTGCATCCTGTGATAAGGATGAGCTAAAGCATGAAGAAGAATCAGGTAACAGCCTTAAAATTAATTTAAAAGGCATTCAATCCACACTTCTTAATGATCACCTCTTAGAGATTGAAGATGCTTCAGGAAACTTGATAAAAAGTTATTCTGACCTGCAAAATATTCCAAGTGAAATTCAATTGCAAGGCGGCACATATACAGCAAGGATTTCATCCAATCTTACAGAGCCGGCTTTCGATCAGCCTTTGTATAGCGGTAGTCAGAATTTCACCATTACTGACCAACAATCAACAACACTTAATTTGACCGTGTCACAGTCTAACTTTGGAATTGCAATTGTGTATGCGGATGATTTTAAAGTAGCATTTTCCAACTATTCAACAGTTGTTTCAAGTGCCGATGGTTCATTGAGTTATTCTGCTTCTGAAACAAGGCTGGGCTATTTTATACAAGGTCCTGTTACGATAGCAGTAACTTATACCGATGGAGATAATCAGGTACAAACCGTGGAAAATACTTTGGCAGCCAATGATATCTTGATTTCTCCGGGCAGTGAATTAACCATAAAATTTGAGGCTGATGCGGGAAATAATTATTCAGGATATTATGCCAGTGCTTCTAATAAAACAGGCCTGGAGCTTAAAAATACATTAAGCGATATTATTTCGACTGGCATCAATGAGCGTTCTTACGATGATTTATGGGAGATTTATAAAATATCGGATATTCGTCAGGATGGAACCATTTGGGACATGTATTCGGATAATCCAAATGGTGCTGAGCCGTATGTTTATAGTCCCGGAGACGATCAGTGTGGGAACTATTCTGGCGAAGGTGATTGCTTTAACCGTGAGCACTCCGTTCCCAAAAGCTGGTTTAACGATGCAGCACCGATGTACACCGATATGGTGCACTTAGTACCAACCGATGGCTATGTAAATAATCAACGCAGTAATCACCCATTTGGCGAAGTGGGCAGTGCCACCTGGACTTCATTAAATGGCTGTAAGGTCGGCACAGCTAGAAGTGGATTAGGCTATTCAGGAACTGTGTTTGAGCCAATTGATGAGTATAAAGGAGATTTTGCCCGCATCTATTTCTATTTCGTTACGCGTTACGATGATCGGATTGCAGGATGGGACAATGATGTTTTTAGCACCGATGCCTACGGACTGGAAAAGTGGGTGATTGATATGTTGCTTCAATGGAGTAATAATGATCCGGTGAGTGAAAAGGAGAGAAATCGTAATGATCACATTGAGGATTTTCAGAACAATCGCAATCCTTATGTCGATCATCCCGAATTTATAGACATGATTTGGGGACCAACCGAATCATCAGCCCAGTTAAAGAATAAGGATTTAAATCAAGCGGCCGAACTTATTTGGTCGGTTAACTAAACCTGATAATTGAAAATAAAGTATCTATGAAATTATTATCAATTATTTGACCATCTCCCAAAAA
>DIYS01000140.1 GCA_002429115.1 Saccharicrinis sp. UBA6048
CAGTGGTGAGGACAGTTCATTGGCTTTAATAAGAACTCTTCGCCTTCCGCCGGTGTGTTAATTGGCTGAAACGAATCCTTACCGTATTTTGCATAGTGACCAGATGTCACATACAACTCTTTATTACCAATGTGTGGTGTAATTACCGGTTCATAACCGTATTTTACCTGCACACGTTTCAGGAAATTCTCCAAACGCTCACGCAATTTAGCTCCCTTAGGCAACCATAATGGTAAGCCCTGACCTACCTTTTGCGAAAAAGCAAATAGTTCTAATTCTTTACCAATCTTACGGTGGTCACGCTTTTGAGCTTCCTCAAGCATTACCAGGTATTCCTCAAGCATCTTGGCTTTAGGGAAAGAGATGGCGTAAATACGAGTTAACTGCTTACGTGTTTCATCACCTCGCCAATAGGCACCAGCTACACTTAACAACTTAATTGCTTTGATTGGTGCAGTAGACGATAAGTGTGGTCCGCGACAAAGATCGGTAAAGTTACCTTGCTGATAAAACGAGATAGTTCCGTCTTCAAGCTCGTTAATTAATTCAAGCTTGTACTCGTCGTCCTTCTTAGTAAAGAAATCAAGTGCTTCCGCCTTTGATACCTCCGAACGCATATACGCATTCTTTTGGCTGGCCAACTCCTTAAATTTCTTTTCAATTTTAGGTAAGTCAGCGTCTTTAACAACTTTATCGCCTGTATCTATATCGTAATAAAAACCATTTTCAATTGTTGGGCCAATACCAAATTTAGTGCCCGGGTAAAGCGCTTCAATAGCTTCAGCCATCAGGTGAGCTGATGAGTGCCAGAACGCATGTTTTCCTTCCTCATCTTCCCATTTGTGAAGTTTAATGCTGGCATCCGTGGTTATTGGGCGCGTTATATCCATTAAGGTATCATTTACCGTAATTGATAAAACTTCTTTAGCCAATCGTGGGCTAATACTTTGCGCAATGTCAAAACCGGTTACGCCTGCTTCAAACTCTCTGACACTTTGGTCAGGAAAGGTAATTTTTATCATGCTACAATCGCTTTGATTTTAAAAACATGCAAAATTATATAATAATTGAGCAAATACCATTGGGTTGGGGCAAATTCTTAGATAAATATTGATTTTTTAGAAATGCTGTCAAATTGCATTGTTTATACAAAGTGTAATTTGCTAGATTTGGATGTCAAAATTATCGTTGGAATATTAAGTATTAATTAATTATATATGAAACACTTATTCTTATTGCTGGCCATTGCGCTTTTGCCATTGTCTTTGGCGGCGCAAAATCAAACGGTTGAACTGGAAGATATTACAGCTCGTGGGACATTCTATGCAAAATCAGTCCGGGGACTGCGTTCTATGTCTGATGGTATTCATTACTCTACTTTAGAAGAAGGAAAGCGCATTGCAAAATATCAATATGCCACCGGAAAGAAAGTAGTTACAGTTTTTGATCTTGAAAAAGAGATGAAGGGCGAATTTAATATTAAGTATATTGAAGGCTACGAGTTTAATGGTGATGAAACAAAAATTCTGATCTATACCAACTCAGAAACAATTTACCGTCACTCGTTTAGAGCGGATTATTACGTTTATGATATTCAGTACAATGAATTGAAGCCTTTATCTGAAAAAGGTAAGCAGCAAGTGGCATCTTTCTCACCGAATGGAGAAATGGTAGCTTTTGTGCGTGATAATGACTTACACCTGGCAAAGTTGAAGTTTGGAACAGAAAGTCAGATTACAACTGACGGAGAATACAATAAAATTTTGAATGGTATACCTGATTGGGTTTACGAGGAGGAGTTTGGTTTTAGCAAAGCTTACGATTGGTCGGCTGACAGTAAGGAGATCGCTTTTATTCGATTTGATGAAACGAATGTTAAGGAATTTGCGTTCCCGCTTTACGAAGCTTCATACCCAACCAATGAAGCCTATAGCCTGTATCCGGGACAGTATAAATTTAAGTATCCAAAAGCAGGTGAAGATAATTCTGTAGTGAGTGTGCATGTTTTTAATATTAAAAACAGAACAACAAAAACAATGGATATCGGTTCTGAAACTGATATTTACATTCCAAGGATTCGATTTACAAAAGCAGAAGGTAAGTTAGGCATCATTAAAATGAATCGTCATCAGAATTTCCTTGAATTGATGATTGCCACTACAAATTCCGGCGTGTGTAATACGGTGTTTACAGACAGAAACGAACGATACATTGAGCAAGATGTACTAGACAATCTTCAGTTTTTAGAAGATGGAAAGCATTTTGTATATGTAGGTGAGATGGATGGTTATAACCACGTTTACCTCTATACAATGGCAGGTCGTAAAGTGCGCCAGATAACCAGCGGCGATTGGGATGTGACCGATTATCTTGGTTATAATGAGAAGACTCGCATGTTTTATTATCAGGCAGCAGCTCAGTCGCCAATGCAGCGCGAAGTTTATGCAATCCGAAACGATGGTAAAAAGACCATTAAATTCTCTACTGTTGACGGAACCAATAAAGCTGTATTTAGCAAGGGTTTCAAATACTATATCAACTACCTATCGAATACAACGACTCCTACTTTAGTCACTTTACATGATGGCAAAGGAAAGCAGATTCGTGTATTGGAAGATAATAAGGCGCTTAAGGAGAGGGTTACCAATTATGCAATCAGCAATAAGGAGTTTATTACTTTAAAAACATCTGAAGGTGTTGAGTTAAATGCATGGGTGGTTAAGCCGTTGAATTTTGATGCTTCAAAAAAGTATCCATTGTTAATGGTGCAATATAGCGGACCAAATTCGCAACAGGTTCTTGATCGCTGGAGCATTGGTTGGGAACAACATCTTGCTGCTAAAGGGTATATTGTAGCTTGTGTTGACCCGAGAGGAACCGGAGCACGCGGCGAAGAATTCAGAAAGTGTACCTATATGAAGCTGGGCAAATATGAGTCGGACGATCAGATTGAAGCAGCTAAATATTTCGGTTCACTGGACTATGTTGACGAATCACGAATTGGTATTTGGGGGTGGAGCTTCGGAGGTTTCATGACAGCTCTGTCAATGAGTAAATCGGATGTGTTTAAAATGGGTATTGCTGTAGCAGCTCCAACCAACTGGCGTTATTACGATTCAGTTTATACAGAACGCTACATGCGTAAACCACAGGAAAATGCCAATGGTTACGATGATAACAGTCCGATTAACCATGCTAAGGATTTAAGCGGACGTTTATTCCTGATTCATGGAACGGCTGATGATAATGTACACTATCAAAATGCAATGGAGTATGTTGACCGCTTGGTGCAGGCCGGAAAGCAGTTTGACATGTTTGTTTATCCAAACAGAAACCACTTTTTACGAGGAGGGAATGTTTATAATCACGTCTATAAAATGAAAGCTGAATATTTGCTGAGAAATTTATAGATTAAAGAATATAAATCATTTGAACAAAAGGCTTTTTGAGAAATCGAAAGCCTTTTGTTTTTTTATAATAACCTGAGTTCGACGTGGAATTTTGAACTCAGAACGTTTACAAATAGTAAGTTTCAAGTGTATTGGCGAAAAAATAGTAGACTATATTGAGATGAATCG
>DIYS01000212.1 GCA_002429115.1 Saccharicrinis sp. UBA6048
AACCGTCACCCGGAGAACCTTACTTCCATTTGCCCATTCTGATAACGATTAGAACTAAAAAAGGCCCGCAACAAGCGAGCCTTAAACATATTTTAATCACAACTTAACTATCTTTCTGAAACTCTTTAATGCGCTGTTCTTCTGTTTTCTGACAGATCATAAATACGCCATTCGCTTCAGTAACAATGCAGTCTTTCAGGCCTTGAAGCACCACTTTACGTCCGTCAGGAACTGTTACAATATTATTCTCACAGTCATAAGCCTTAACAGCATCCCCAACGATTGAATTACCTTGCTCATCTTTTATGCGCTTTTCCCACAGGCTGCCCCAGGTACCTAAGTCGGACCAACCAAAATCAGCCGGCATTACAAAAATATTATTGGCATGCTCCATGATTCCATAATCAATAGAAATATTCTCACAATTCGCGAAGTTATCATCAATAAACGCTTGTTCTCTCTCTGTGTAATATTCCTCATCCCCTGCCTTAAAAATGTTAAGTACATCTGGCAGGTAAGCTTCAAAAGCTTTTAAAATACTTTTGGCAGACCAGATAAAGATGCCGGCATTCCAAAAATAATTGCCTTCTTTAAGATAAGATTCAGCTGTTTTCAAATCCGGCTTCTCTTTGAAAGCTTCCACTTTATTAAACTCGTCTGCAGTCTGTTCTCCCGCCTGAATATATCCATACCCAGTCTCTGGTCGGTGTGGATGAATACCAAGTGTCAGTAAAACATCCTTAGCACTGGTGAATTTCAGCCCACTTTCAACAACTCGCCTGAATTCTGATTCGTTGGTAATTAAATGATCCGACGGTGCCACAACAATATTTGCATCAGGATTTTTCTTATAGATTTTATACGACGCATAAGCAATACAAGGGGCCGTATTACGCATACAAGGCTCCATCAGCACTTGTTCATCTTTTATATCTGGTAATTGCTCCCGGATAATATCCCTGTAACGCTTCCCGGTAACAATATACACATTCTCAATTGGCACAATACCATCTAAACGCTTAATGGTTTGCTGTATCATGGTTTGTCCGGTTCCAAGAATATCTAAAAATTGCTTTGGCGTTTCCGGTGTACTCATAGGCCAAAATCGCGAACCAATGCCGCCGGCCATAATTATTAGGTAGTTGTTGTTCATAGTATTTAAGATGCAAGACCCCGATAGCCATCGGGTGAGAAGTGAGAGATGAGAAAACTAAATGCAAAATTTCTCAGGATGCTTAAGAATTGATATAAGCATCTTTCTAACTTCTTCATATTTCATTAATAATTCTTTATATTTTTCTTCATTAAGATATCTGTAGTCCAGAGAGTAATTTAACCATGTCTCGGTTTCAAATTCCTCACCAAGACAATCAGTTAGTTTATTTACAAAAACCTTTTCAAATCTTCTTAGCACATGCTTCTGCTAAATTAGCGCATATTGATCAAGAAGAACGTCGGATTTGATCTACCAAAGAATATCTTTCTTCTTTTGGGAAACTCTTCGTCAACAGAAATATATCCATTGAAATTGCATAAGCCTTCTGATAAACTATTAAATCCCGAAAACTATTTATCTGTCCCATAGCTATAAATTACTCACATCTCAACTCTCTTCTCTCATCTCTACATTATATACCATTGATACATCTTCTCAATCCCCTCTTCAATATCTATTTGATGATGCCAACCCAGATCATGAATCTTAGATGGGTCGGTTAGCTTACGCATCGTGCCATCTGGCTTGTCAGTATTAAACACCAGCTCACCATCAAAGCCAACCTTCTCTTTAATGGTTTCTGCCAATTGCTTTATAGATATCTCTTTTCCTGTTCCAATATTGATGTGTGTATTTCGTACCTCTTTATCATCTGAATTAAAGATATCCTTAAAATCCACATTCTCCATCACATACACACAAGCAGCGGCCATCTCTTCCGACCAAAGAAATTCACGCATTGGTTTACCACTTCCCCATATTTCTATAAAGACATGCGAATGGTTCGAATTATTTCTAATTAAACGAATACCATATTTGTTGAGAATGTTTAGTATTTCTTCTTCTGTATTACCACCATCTATGCCTTCAATAGGATTTTTGTCGAGATCGGCTCTTAGGGCTGTCCAATCATTGTTTTGCAAGCATTTACCAAGATGATTCTTACGTACCAAAGCTGGCAGTACATGTGACTTCTCCAAATCAAAGTTATCATTCGGACCGTACAAATTAGTAGGCATTACAGAAATGAAATTGGTTCCGTATTGCAGATTGTACGATTCGCACATCTTGATACCAGCTATCTTGGCAATGGCATATGGTTCATTGGTGTACTCCAATGGTGATGTCAACAAACAATCTTCCGGCATTGGTTGAGGTGCCTGCTTCGGATAGATACAAGTTGATCCCAGGAACAATAGTTTCTTCACCCCATGCACATAGGCTGAATGGATCACATTGTTCTGAATCATCAGGTTCTCGTAAATAAACTGTCCCCGATAGGTATTATTGGCAACAATGCCTCCTACTTTAGCCGCGGCTAATATGACATACTCTGGTTTTTCTTCTTTAAAGAACTGATCAACTGCAGTAGCATCCATCAGGTTCAATTCTTCAATACTGCGCCCTACCAGATTGGTATAGCCTTTATTTTGCAGTGTCTTCCACAGGGCTGAGCCAACAAGACCTTTGTGACCGGCTATATATATTTTAGATTTTATGTCCATAATTGTTTATTAAAGAGATGAGCAGTGAGAATTGAGCAATGAGAGACTTTATTTACAGAATTTTTCAGGATTGTTAATCATTGAAATAAGCATTTTTCTTACTTCTTCATACTGAAGCATTAACCTTGAGTAATCTTCTACCGATAAATATTCGCAATCAACAGAATACTTCAACCAGGTTTCTGTTTCAAATTCTTCACCTAAACAATCCGTTAATTTATTGATAAAGACTTTTTCATATCTTCTTTTTGCCCAAGCTTCAGACAAGTTAGCACAGATAGAGCGGGATGAACGTCGAATTTGATCAACCAACGAATACCTTTCTTCTTTTGGAAATCTTTTTGATAGCATAAAAATTTCCATTGATATTTTATAGGCTTTTTGATAAACAATTAGATCTCTAAAACTACTTATTTGCCCCATAATCCAATAATCTCATTTCTCACCGCTCACTACTCTCCTCTTATTTTATTCAAAATAGTTGAGCACTTCATACCCGCCCTCTTTCAAATAGCGATCTTTCTTCATCAACTTCACATCCGATTGCATCATATCTTTTACCAAACCAGCTAAGTCATATTCCGGCTCCCAACCTAACTTCTCTTTTGATTTAGTTGGATCACCAATCAATAACTCCACCTCTGTTGGACGATAATAGCGAGGATCAACCCGTACAACCTCAGTTCCAATTTCAACTTGATAGTCCGGGTTAGTACATGCTTTTACTACAGCCACTTCTTCTTCTTTCTCTCCTTTAAACTCCAGCTCAATACCTACTTCAGCAAAAGCCATCCTAACGAAATCACGAACAGTGGTTGTAACTCCTGTAGCAATCACATAATCTTCTGCTGTATCCTGCTGAAGAATCAACCACATGGCTTTGATATAATCCTTGGCATGTCCCCAGTCACGCTTGGCATCCATATTCCCTAAGTACAGACAATCCTGCATACCCAAGGCAATCTTTGATACGGCGCGGGTAATCTTGCGGGTTACAAAAGTCTCACCTCGCAATGGACTTTCGTGATTAAATAATATCCCATTGCAGGCAAACATGTTATAGGCCTCACGGTAGTTGACTGTAATCCAGTAGGCATACATCTTAGCCACTGCATATGGTGAACGAGGGTAGAAAGGTGTCTTCTCCGATTGTGGCACTTCCTGCACCAAACCATATAACTCAGAAGTAGATGCCTGATATACTCTTGTTTTCTCTGTTAGCCCCAATAAACGAATGGCTTCCAATATACGCAAAGTACCTAAACCGTCAGCATTAGCCGTATATTCAGGCGTATCGAAGCTCACCTTTACATGACTCATAGCTGCCAGATTATAGATCTCATCCGGCTGTACCTCCTGGATAATACGCGTCAGGTTCATCGAATCGGTTAAATCACCATAATGCAGAATCAGGTTACGATTCTCCACATGAGGATCTTGGTACAAGTGATCAATGCGATCTGTATTAAACAAGGAAGACCGACGTTTAATACCATGTACGATGTATCCTTTTTTTAATAAAAATTCGGCAAGGTAGGCGCCGTCTTGACCGGTGATGCCGGTGATTAATGCTATTTTGGGCATAAAAAATAAGTTTACTAGTTCAATAAGTAGAAGGCAGAAGTCTGTTCGTAATAATTATGCCTTCCATATATATTCTTATAATGCAAATATCATTTTATAAATAGTAATTTCCAATAGGGAATAAACTTCACTGTTGTTTCCCCGATTATTAGTTCGTCATCCAGACTCAGATTAATGACATATCCGATTTCAGGGGAATATTTATTGATAAAACTCCGGTAAGAACGCGAGACAGCGGCCTTTTTCAAATGTGAGTATTTGACTTCAAAAGGAGTCACATTTCCTTTGTCGTGAACCACAAAGTCTACTTCTGCCTTGTCTTTTGTCCGCCAATAATTGACCTTGTCTACTCCTCTTTGAAACATCTGCTTAAGCAGAATATAGATTAGATTTTGGAAGCTAAAACCTTTATGAGGCATAACCGATGAGCCATAAACTCCCTGTCCGAAATGGCACATTCCCGTATCATTAAAATAAACAATTGGCGCTTTGGTCAGTTCCTTTTTGGCATTGGTATAATAAGGTTTTACCAAATCAATGATAAAAGTTTGTTCTGCATACCAAAGATAGTTCTTTAAAGTATCCAGTGTTAACCCCGTATCATTACATAATTGTGCATAATTTATAATCCCCCCTGATTGAACTGCCAATAGCTTAATCAATTTTACAAATTTATCGGGTGCACGTACCCCCAACAAAAAAGATATATCCTTGGTAATGTAAGAAGTAAATATTTCATCCATTACTACCTTTTTTGCTTCCACCCCTTGCTCGGTAATCACCTTAGGATAACCCCCAAATATAAGATATTCCTTAAAAAGAAAACCAAGTTTGGATGACTCAATCCTACAAAATTGCTCCAGTCGTTTGCTATATTTATAATCGGTTTTATAATCTAAGAACTCAACAAAACTAACAGGAGGCATTTCAATTAAATACTTTCTACCGGTTAAAGCTTCGCTGATTTTTTCTTTCAACTCCAGACTGCCGGAGCCGGTTACAATAAATTTATAAGGCAAATTCTGATCGTAAATACCTTTCAGAAATCTTCCTGCATCCTCTTTTTGCTGAATCTCATCAATAAAAACACAGCCCGCTTCCGAACCAAACTCCAATTGAATTTTATTCAATAAGGTTTGTTGCGATGAAAAGAAAGCAGCATCCTCCTCAATATCCATGTTTAAAGCAATCACCTTCTCCCCTTGTTTAGAAATTGAAGCTAGCACATCACGAACCATGGTTGTCTTCCCCACCTGTCGGGCGCCGATAACGATGGTTACTTCCTTTCGTTTTAAACTATCCAATAAGCGTTTGCTAAATTTCCGATGAATCATGCTAATATTTTTTAGCAATTTAACTATACATCAATGAATAAGCAAATACATCTGTGTTTTTATCGGGTTAAAACGCTTGTTTAGTTGTGTTTTTCTCGGGCTAAAACACTTATTTAGTTGTGTTTTTCTCGGGTTAAAATATCTATGTTTGCATTTTTGTGAATATTAATACCTAAAATCTGCAAATTTTTCGATTTCCCGCTGATTGTCGCAGATAATAAGTGATTTTGGGACAGATGCTAAAAACACCATTATTCATCATAACGGCATCTTAAACGTCATATTGACCTCCCCGGTTTCCGGGTTAATTTCAATTTTCTGATCTTTCAGATCAACTTTGTTACCAGTCGCCATTTCAAACAGTCCGGATAAAAACTGAATGCCGTTATTCATCACTTGTTCCATCTGCTTAGCCTTTTCTTCTTTTGCAAGTGATTCCTGACCTACAGTTTCTGTTCTCTGTCCTTGTCCATCTTCTTTTTCTTCAAAAAGGTTGACTTCAGCTTCCGGTTCTTGATCAACTTGTAACTCTTCTATCTGTTCATCTTCTGATGGCACGTTTTGCACCTCATCAACCATCTCGGTAATTTGCTGGAGGAATTGCGAACGTCCTTTCTCTGAAAAGTCTACAAAATCGGTATAACTGCCTTCATTTAAAACACCATCAAACAAACTTTGCTTTACTAATAAGCCCTGGGCAATGCGCACTTCTATTGAGTTATTAGAGACCAGGTTAAAAATCGTCAGATGATCACTCTTTTGCCCAAGACGGTCAATGCGGCCAATACGCTGGTTCTTTTTTGCCGGATTCCATGGCAGCTCAAAGTTAATCAGAATATCGGCTACCTGAAGGTTCAATCCTGCTCCTCCAGCCTCAGTCGACAAAAACACCTGGCAACTGTCACTTGTTTCAAAGCGCTTGATCAACTCGCCACGTTTAGAAACAGGTACCTTACCATTCAGCTCTGTAAAACCAATATTGTTCTCACGAAGCATTTGCCCGATTAGCTTATGCATCTTAACCCACTCCGAGAAAATAATCACCTTTCTACCAGTCTTACGAATGTCCAGCTTTTCGAGAAGAATATACCTTAATTCATCCAGTTTAGGTGAATCGTTGGTTGTTTCATCTACCAGGTATGAAGAATCACAAACCATTCGCATACTGGCCAATAGGAGTTGCATTTTCTTCATATCGTATGGCGTCATAAACTTCTTATGAACAATCTGTGCCAGTCCCCTTGCATAGGATGCATGATAATCCTGTTGAATAGGGGAAAGACCAACCCTCACCTCCTGTTGCTGAACCTGTGGTAACTGCTCGATTACCTTACTTTTTTCACGGCGGATGAGAATACGTTCCATTTTCCCTTTTAACTCCTGCAGGTTATAATACCCATTTATTTTATTAGGTTTGATGGAGTCGAAGAGACAGTGTTGGTATGAAAACTCCCATAGAGGCCCCAGGTAGTGGTCATCCATCACACCAACCAACGAAAATAAGTCAATCAGTTTATTTTCTATTGGCGTACCGGTAATAATCAGCACGTGGCTGGCATTAATATGCTTAATGGCATGAGCTGTTTTTGTCTCAAAATTCTTAACCCGCTGCGCTTCGTCCAGAATAGCAAAATCAAAAGCCGCCCGTGCAATAGCACGTTGATCGCGCAAAACGGTTTCGTAGTTAACAATCAGGAAAGTAGCATCTGAATGCTTATACAATTCTTCACGCTCGGCAGGCGTTCCACTGATAACGAGTGCTTTCTCATCAGAAAACTTTTCTATCTCCGATTTCCATTGAGCCTTCAACGAAGCCGGACAAACAATCAGCATTTTAGAAAACCCAAACAGCTCTTTCTTTTGGATAGCCGTACCAATGGCTTGTATGGTTTTACCCAAGCCCATCTCATCGGCAATAATCGCTGATTTACGTGTTGCAGCAAACGCAATACCTTCTTTTTGGTAATCGTATAAGTTGGCTTTAATGTCAGAAAAATCAGGCTCATATCGTTGACGAAGAAGTTCAAGGGATTTCTCTTCCCACATACGTTCAATTTTCTTTCGCACATCAGGTCTGACAATAATATTGCTAAATAACTCCAGTTCATCATAAATACCGACGAAGGTTTCCAGTTCTGTATCTTCGATAAACTGTTGTTGCCCAAAATATTTCTGAATTAATACTTTTGATTCCCCCGACATCTCATTTGGATAGAACCAGGTTACACGGTAATCATTCAATGGGTCAAGGTAGATCTCAATAAATGGACATGTCTTTTTTAAACGTTTGTAAAGCGACTTATTTTCTTTTAACTGCTTAAAGACATACATGATGTGCTTGGTTGTACCCAGCTTATTATTCTCTGCATCCGGACTATTACTATAGCCTGTTTCGTTTTCAAAATCCCTGAGAAAGACTTTATAGCGTACTCCGTTTTCGTTAATCAATGTATGATCACCATAAATATTATCGGCATACTCCACACGGTATTCAGCTTTTACAGCCTTCTGCCAACGCTCATCCAACACGCGCTTAATCATTCCTTCCCGGCTGTACTTCTTATGCTCCAAATGCTCTTTTGTGTCCAACAGCTTCAGTTCGTGTTCAAACTGTAGCAAAGCAGCATATGAATAACGGTTCCACTCCCTTAATGAGTTATTGATTTCAATAGCACCATCATCCTGCCAATCACAAAAGATAACCACTTCATCCACATGGTGCGACTCCCAAAATAACACTTCAACTTTTTCAGCCGATTGAGATAATATCTGACATTCACCATTATTAAAAATAAACTGGCCAAAAGCCAGCTCGTCACGTGGTAACTCCTTATTAAGATTGTCTATTTGCTGCTTAATGGCGGCTGAGAGTTTTTGCATTGGAGGTGTATTTTTGTGTTTATGATTATTACAAATATAAACTTTGCTTATTTATTTTGATCATTTGCGCAGGGAAATTGCTTTTAACCCGAAAAATTAGCTTCGTAGAACGTTGTTTCACAAATTTTCTACGATAAAATCTTTGCTAATAAAATAGCCCAAATTTGGGTATTCCTTTTAAGGGAGATATAGAGGGTAAACAAAGTAACTATTTTTTCAACCGTTGATTCGAATGAATAATATTCAACCATAAACACACTCTAAATGCACAAATTAATTCCTACGGATTTTTTTAACCGCAAAGGAAAAGAAGAACACGGAGAGAAGCTGTAAATCAAGTCTCACTGTTGGCGGCTCAACAAAGCCCTGTATACCTGTATATGTAAATCAAATCTGTGCAACTTCCAATGTCCTTAACCGAAGAAGTTACCATACACCCCGTTATTGATTGACAGCACTGTTAAATTTTAACCGCAAATTGTACAGATTAACGCATATTTTTTTAATCTTCTAGCGGAAAACATTTAAACACAAAACGGTTTATAAATAATTCCGTTGTTCGGAACAAGTTCTGAGAAAATCTGTATCATATGTGAAGAACTCAAAAGTGTAAATTATGTAGCAATGCTAATCTACAGTTAAATAAATTCGAATTTTGCTTAATCAATGTCTTTACAGTCCCAATGATGGTTCTGTTTCAAAGGTATTTTATACCACCGTGAAACTTTGAAATTATTAGTGGATAAAGTATCAATTTATCACCACAAAAGAAATAAAGAACACTAAGTTTTTTTCTTTGTGAACGTTGAACATTGGCAGTTAATGTTATGACTTACAATCACAAAGAAATATTTTCAGACTTTTGAGACAGTCTCATGTAAAAACCGAACCCCAAAACTTTAAACCTGAAACTCAAAAACAAACTTTTCACCTCTTGCCTCTGACTTCCGCTTTTCACTTTTAGTTCTTACTTTTTCACTCTTCACTTACTCTAATATATTTATTTACAGAACTAAAAAAGAAACACAACTCTCACATATCCTCTTTTCACTCACCTCTCACCTCTCTATTCTCAACTATTCACTTAAACCACCCCCAACCACATACTATTACTAAAATCCCTCTCTTTATAATCCCGAAATACTAACCAAATATCATATTTTTCACTTACGGCACAATCCAATTTCCATAAATACGATTCATCTCTCCGTTGGGCTTCCGTCTGCTTATAATAAGTCGCATTTTGACCTCGTATATTCGCAACCACAAATAAAGTATCCGATGATTTACTTTCACCATTATTTTTCCAGGAAAATAATAGCCCGTCATTCGTACGCTCAATATTAGCTTCAGGTGGTAATGACACCGAACCCATACTAACCAGTGCTTTTGAGTAGTCAATATATTGTTCTGGGTATTCGCCAGCAATCGCATTCAACATATTGAAGGACTTGGCTGCCATATATGGCGAACGTCCAACTGCCTCATTTTTAAAAGTAATACGCAACACATCTTTAAAAGGGCCTAAAAAGGCATTGATCAATTGCATTTTTTGTCGCTGTGCCAACTGTGCTTCTGATTTCTTATCATTGTATTTACCCGGCATGGAACGCATATAGCTTTTACCATACATTTGATAAATCACCACATTACCAACTTTTCCCGATAAACCATCATTAATATTCTTAAACCTGGCCATAACTTTCTATTAAATTTACTAAGTGCCTCTATAGTTTAAAGACATACTCAAGTTAATAGTAAGTCGTAATAAAGTCAAGTTAAACTCAATGTATATCGAATTTAATATTAGTTTAGTATGAGTTTAGTGCATTGTTGGCAATGAGTAAGTATGAAGGCGATATAAAAGAGTCCAAAGCTTAATGGCTAAAGAAAACCCACCTAGGAATCAGGTGGGTTAATTTTCTGAATAAATATTTTCTTATTTCTCAAAACACAAAATCAAAGCACTAATAATTCCTTGAACTCATTTAGCTTTCGTTCAACAAATCCCTTTATCTCATCTTTGAAACGTTGTTTAGAGAACCTTTCTGCATTAGCCCTTACTTTATTCGGCATAAAAGTCTTCTGTTCAAAAACGGCAATCGCTTCTGTTAATGATTCTAATGTTTGCTCCTGAAAATGAACACCAGTTTCTCCATTGATTACTGTTTCTTTTGTACCTCCCTTTCCAAGTGCAATAACAGGCGTTCCACAAGCTTGTGCCTCCACAGGTATAATACCAAAATCTTCATCCGCTGCAAATACAAAAGCTTTTGCTTTTTGCATTAAGGATAGCATCTCATCATTGGATACAAAACCTTTCATTTCAACATTTGGACTAGCTAAAGCTTTAATCTTTTTATAATCTGGCCCTATACCTGCGACAATCAACTTTTTGTCAGGCAATTTCGAGAAAGCTTCCACAATCAAATCTATCTTTTTGTAAGGAACTAATCTGGATGCCGTGTAATAATACTCTTTCTTCTCAGAACATAGTTCGAAGCGATTAATATTAACTGGTGGGTAGATTACTTCTGACTCGCGCCTATAGACTTTATTAATTCTATTCTTAATATAATTTGAGTTAGCTATAAAATGGTCCACCCGATTTGCACTCATAACATCCCAAATACGCAGTTTATGCAAAGTATGTCTAACCAGCCACTTCTTTAAACCAAAGCCAACTAGTCCGGCATCCTTTAGATATTGATGGTATAAATCCCATGCATAACGAACAGGTGAATGGCAATAACAAATATGTAACTGCTTTGAATTAGTGATGATTCCTTTAGCTACTGAAGATGATGATGAAAGAATTAAGTCATATCCTGAAAAATCAAAACTTTCAATTGCTTTAGGAAATAAAGGTAAGTAATTACGGTATTTTTTTCTACCTAAAGGTAGTTTGGCTACGAATGACTCGTGTAAATTATATTTGTTAACACATAAATCATCAATAACCCGATCTTGCGATGTTAGCGTATAGATATCTGCTTCCGGATATAATTCCAAAAGACATCCAAATACTTTTTCTGCTCCACCTATTTCAGTTAACCAATCTTGAACTAAAGCAACCTTCATCAATTAAACTTATTTTGAATAATATTACATGTTATAGGCAACAGAATTAAGTTGATACCATTTGCAAAAGTACTACCAGAAAAGAAACCTATAAATAAAAACTGATACACAACAAAAATTCCAAGTTTATTTGATCTTGAAAATTTAAAGAGTGTTTTAAACAAGAAATAAAAATATAAAATCAATCCTAAAACACCAGTAAAAAGAAATAAATCAACTACATCCATTTCAATATAGTCACTTCCAGGATTAGCACCTCCGATCAAATAACTATGCCAATTAAACTCAGAAATAATTCGCTCAAATTTATAGTTGAGTAACATATTACTCCTATTAGATGTTAACATCATTAAAACTCCATGCTTTTCAGCTAAGTCAACAAACCAGTCTTTTGACAAAAAAAATGTGATTAAAATGACAACACTAAACAAAACACTTCCATACCCTAAAACAGTATTATCTATTTTTAAATTCTTTCTATCAAATATGAGTATAAAAAGCACAAAGCTAAAAAGACTATACCATGATGCTTTTGCTCCAGAAAATAATGCTGCTAAAGCACAAATAGAAAAAACAATGACTCGATATTTCTGCTTTATAAAATCAGTAAGATATAAAGGGACAATCATACCCAATGTATAAAAAAAAGCTAATTGATTTGCCCCAACATATAATCCAGAATAACCAAATCTTGGTGGATAATATGTCCGAAATAAATCAATATCCCATATCGTTGCTACAACAACGACCATCCCTTGTAAAGTAATATAGACTAGATACATAAATAATAGTCTATTATATTTTCTTAGATCTTGGATTAAAATAAAAAGTAAAATTGGTGTAATTAACTTTGATAAATACTTTAGTTGAAAGAGTGTATAATAGGCTCCTTTGAATTCCCACATTAATATTATAAGCACAGCCGTCAATAGCATAAATAGCGATCTATGTAAATCATTCGTTATTGTTGATAATACGAATACAATATATACAAGGATACAAAATGCTAACTTTGGAATAGCTGCAATACTTCCGACATCCCCAATAAGCCTCAACTCCGGAAGAAAATACTCTACCAGAACATGTATTATATCAAATACAAAGAAGATTACCGCCCAAAAAGAAAGGCTCAGCTCATTTACCTTTAATAATTTGGAGATATATTTCATTTATTCTTGAAATCATTTTTTTAGCAGTAAACTTTTCTTCGTAGGTAAGTCTTGCCCCTCTTTTAAATTTCTCCATCAATTCAGGATCTTTACGAACTGATTGTATTTTTCTTACAGCCTCGTCCGCACTTCTGAATAAAAACCCATTAATCCACTCCTTAACCACCTCATTATTGCCGACGACATTGGTTGCAACTATGGGCTTTGATAATGCACACGCTTCAATCAATGCAAATGGTAATCCTTCGAAACGAGATGTACTCAGCACCATATCACATGATTCAACTAGTTCCATTGGTTTATCTGAAAATCCTGTAAATATTATCGGTAAGCCATCCTTCTTACATTTTACTTCAAGCCTCTCCTTATCTTCTCCATCTCCAATCCACAGGAACTCCAAATCTTCTTTATTCGGCATTTGCTCTACAATAGTATAGCAAAAGTCCATATTCTTGGCATAATCGAATCTTGAAACGGTTGCTATTGAAAATTTTTCCCTCTTTCTTGCTTGCACTCGCATCGGCTCTTCAATACCATTATATACTACAGAAGTTATATCATCTATCCTTAAACCAGATGCAATAACCTTATTCTTTTCACCTTCTGAAACACAAATAAAATGGTTAGTTAATAAAGCCAAAACTTTTTCAATAGAAAGCGAAATGAAATTAAATAATTTTGAATGCCTTAGATTGTAGCCATGAAAAGTATGAACAACCTTTACTTTCCAAACAAGTAGTTTTAATAGTCTTGAATATATACCAGCACCTTTTCCATGTGAATGAAGAATTTGAATTCCATTTTTCCTAATAAATCTATTTAGTCCAATCAGTTTTGATACACTAAAGCTTCTATGTTTTAGTGTATAACAATCTTGAATTGAATTATCTTTTTCCCATTTCTTTCCATATGGAACATCTAAGGGTGCTGCCACAAATACACAATCATCTTTATTATTCGCAGATAATAATAGATCTACATGCTTTGGACCTCCTCCAATATCAGACCGAACGGTTATATGTAATATTTTCATTTTTCTTTTTGTGTAAAAAACCCAATACTAGTAAAACTTGTCCATACAACATATCTGCAATTATAGATGCACCCGACAAAGTATTGCCAATTAAGAGACCAATGAAAAAACTCAAAATAAGAATTCTTAAAACTCTTTCCTTTTGCTTTATTACGATCCAGAAGATCTCTTTAAAAAAAACAATTGCACAAACAAAAGAAATTATACCACCATAGGCGAGTCCTAACATAAAAAAGCTTTCAGGTAGCTTAACGAAATAAAAACCAATCCTATTGTTTGCAAAACTTACACTATCAGCATAATTTAGTGTATTAAAGCCTACTCCGGTCATTATGGATATAGGATTTCTAGATAGAAATTCGAAATATGTTTTCCAGCCATTTATTCTTAACTGAATATTCCCTTCTGTTCCAGTTGATGTAAAGCTGTCAAATGTATATACAAGCTTATAAATTATAGGTATCTGATCTCCTAAGGTTAGGACAACAGCAAAAAGTATAATAATTCCTAAAAGTGACCATTTAACTATCTCTTTTGGAATCATATTTTTTTTAGTTGGTACACCTAATAATAAGACAGCTATTATAACCATAAATAAAGTAATCATAGCTTCTCTACTCACAGTAATTCCAATACCAACTAACCCAAGAATTATTACAGTATAAAATAAACGACCTCTTAATTGCTTTGTTAATCTAAGATAAAAAGCAAAGGTCATCAACAAAACACAGTAATTTCCCCAAATACCATGTGCTCCAGACTCAATAGTACCAAGGTTTAAAGATGGAATCTCAATAAACCGATTACTTAAACCTGCTGCTATTGACTTTACATCCCAAAAATTAAGGCCATGCGTGTTTACATTAATTGCCATTATAATCATATTAATCACAGAGGCTATAACAAAAATACGCAACATCAAATGAATTCGACTATTTGTTAAATACCTAAAACCAACATATCCCAATGGGATATATATTAAGCCTTTAAAAACCCTGACTAAACCACCAATATCAACATTACTCATTTGTGAAAGAATAGTTGATATCAAAATAGATATCCAAAAAGCTAATAGAATAAATTGGAATCTAAGTTTTACCTTCTGAAAAATTACAACAGAAGCAAATATTAAGATTATTTCATGCAAGTAGATAGTTACACCTTCAGCTAATTTTAGCTTAGGCATTGCCGGTGAAATGAGAACAAACCACAAGACAACTTTATAAATATTTAAATGAAAATAATGCTTCAAAATCAATACTACGCTAGTTTATCAAATAATGATTGGTAACTTGAAACAATATGGACTACATCGTACATATTCTGAGCATCACTACTTATACTTCTATAATTCAACTCTGTATGACAACACCTTTCAATAAACTTTGAGAGTTTATTAACATCTCCATCCTCTATTAGATATCCATTTACACCTTCATGAACGACTTCTGAAGTTCCCCCTGGGCAATCATAGCAAACAACAGCTGTTCCTAGAATAATTGACTCTATAACAACATTAGGTAGTCCTTCATACCTGGATGTTGAAATCAAACAATCTGCATGTTTAATGTATAAATATGGATTACTCTGGAACCCATGCATTATAACTTTTCCGGTTAAGCCTTTTTCATCAACTAGCTTTTGCAGGGCTTCACGCTCTTCTCCCTCACCGACAATATGTAGACGGTACGATTCTGATAACTTATCAGCAGCTTCTATGGCATGTTTTATTCTTTTTTGTTGATTTAATCGCCCTACAATTACTACATTTTTACAACTTTCATCATAAGGATTGACTCCTTCAGTACTTTTATTTATAATAAAATTTGATAAAACAGGATTATAAATCTGGACCACCTTCTTTTCATCAATCCCATAGTTGTTAATCATATCCTCCTTCATATAGATTGATTGGGCAATTATAGCGTCAAATCTTTTATAAGTTGTTCGGAATAAAAAATTAAACAACATTGGATACTTTTCATTTTTATTATGCACACTCAGCGTATTAGATTCCCGTGCAATAAAAGTTGTCTTTCCCTTAAAAAAAGGTATCAAAAATGAAATCAATAAATTTAAGTGACCTAAAGTGGAAAAAACTAAATTAGGTTTTAAACTATGAATTGTCTTAAAAATGGCAAATAAACCATTTTTTGTTGTTTTCTTTCTTAGATTCACGATAGAGATCTCATCAGGAATCAGCTGAAGGTTATTATGTTCTTCATCCAATATTAATAGCAATGTAATGTTGAATTTTGAAACATCAATTCCTCTTAATATGTTGGTAAAGACTCTTTCACTACCTCCGCCTGCTAACGATGGTATAATAAAAAGAAGTTTCTTCATTTGTCGAAATGATAAAAAATAAAATAATCTCTACTCTTTTAAAAGTTCTATAAAATGTTCAACTCTTATTTTTTTAGAACCAAAGCTATAATACTCACCTTTTTTAAAAATAAATTGATCCATCTTCGTTTCATATTTATAAACACCTGGAATATCATTGATTTTCATTTGATAATGCAAATATGAGCCAAACATAGATTGAATCTCATTCACTAAAAATTTTCCATCTTTAGTTTCGAAAATATCTACAGCAATTGAATGATATCTCCTTTTTATCGATATTTCATTCACTAAACGCAATAAACTTTCTGGAGGATTAACCCACCCAACTAAATTTGAACCACTTGCAAACTTACCTTTTAAGAGTTTTTGATGGCCAGAGAAAAAATTACCAATCTTTATTATACGCCACTCCCATTTAATCTCGTGGTAGTCCTGAATAATAACATATTGGCTCTGCAACATGCCGAATACAGGCAAAGGTATACCACGCAATTTCATAAAGCGAACATGACCGAGTGTTAATAACGGATGAATACGACCAAATGATTTATTAACTAAGCGCCTCGCATATCTTTTATTTTTTACTATATCTACACCTGATGCACTTGCTCCAATTTTCGATTTAAAAACTAAGGGATATTCTGCGTGTTCAATATATGCCATTGCATCTTCCTTACGACAAAAGACTCTTGTTGTTGGATGTTCAACATTAATAATCTTAAGCAAATCCGATAAATTTCGTTTATTTTCATAAATAAAAAGCTCTTCGTAGCTTGGATAAATTGACCTCCCAAGTACTTTATTAACAAAATAAAGACGTTCATCATAAATATTTTTCTGCTCTGGAATCATACAAGGAGGATGACATAAAAAACCATCCGCATCACTCTCTTGCACCTTGAATATATAATCATCACTTAAAATGTCGATTATTTCATATTCAACGTTTAATTCTTTACAAGCTTCAATATAACCTACATGATCATCTTCAAACCCCTTAAAAATTGCTAATTTCATTTTTAAAAATTGCTCGTATTATTCATTAGTCAACTAACTCATCAATGGATGAATATCCATAAACACTTGGTAATCCACACGTAAATATTTTTTCCTGTCTATCCACTAGCTTGTTCTTTTCTATTATAGTATCATCTAATATTTCTTGTGCCCAATTTAAAATTTTATTGATAACAGGTGTTTCAATATATAGTTTTTGAGCAATCCATTTTGCAATACAAATCCCGTAATAGATATCATCATAGAAAAATCTATGATCAGAATTAATTATCCACTTATCATGACCTATCTTAATTACAGGTGTTGGGATTTGACCTAAAGTCTTTGATGTGGTAAAAGATTCCTTAATATTCTCATTAGATGATCCATATGTTAACCTTTCTAATTCCAAATAATTTAGCATATATGTAAATTTTTTATTTGGATATCGCTTAATTATTTCCCTTCTTATTTGAGAGTATTCAAAATCTAAATCTTCTAGTAATTTAGCGGACAATTCATCATAGTCTTTATAGAAGTATGGTATATCGTTAAAAGAACTCCAACTTCCATTTGAGCCTAAATGAAGTCCATAAAGTCTAGTTTGGTGTATAATTTGATTATCAACCGATAATGTTAATGATAGAAAGTTATCCGCTTGCTTAAACTCTCCAGTATTAAAATAACTATAACAGATATCTCTTAATAATAATTTATTCAGATTTTCAAACTCATGTGATGGAGAAACAGCTGCTACATTAACTTTCTTTGGCCCATAGTTAATTCCAACTTTCCCATAGTCAGATGTCCTTGTAATCCAAGGTATGAGACCTATAGCAAAAGTTACTACGCTACGAAGATTATATTTTGTTTTAATTTCGTCAACCATCCAGTTAAATCCTCCTTGACCATATATAGTACCAATAAAGACTTTTTTTTCTTTATTAATTACGGCACCAATTCTATCAAGTACAATTCGATAGCTTGAAACAGGTAATGACAAAATAATAATATCAGCATCTGGAATAACATCATATGCGTTATCACTTATTTTTTTAATCTTACCTTTTATTGAATCTTTCACTTCACCATTAGAAAGCACGTATTCCATGATTATTTCATCTCCCCACCTTTCTGGCTGTCTTGTCAATAGACTAATATTATTACCTGCCCTTGATAATAGTGGGATTAAGGTATGCGCACTATTACCTCCACCTACAATTGTAATATTTTTCATTTTATATATTTATTGACTTTAACTTATTTATTTGAAATTAATTTACTACTCTTAGGACTCTTAAATTTTAGATACTCCACCCAATTACATGTAGCCAATAAGCCTCTAACACTAACTAATGTAACTGCAGCACCAATATGGAAATGTTTTGGTATCAATATTAACGCCATGATAAATCCTAGAAATGAGCCAACCAGTGTTATATTCTTTACTAGTCGGTCTTGACTTATTACCAATAAAAAATTAGTTCCGTAACACGACATACAAGCTAAAAGAAATGGACTAATAGCAATTATTTTAAGAACCTTTATACTTTCTGCTATATCCTCCTTAGAAATTAATTCTATGAGAATCTCCGAACCTAATAATAAAATAACTGATAGTATTGCAGAAGGTATAAGGAATAAATACTGAATTTTCTTGTGATGCGATAAATCCCTATTTAAGTATGGGAAAATTGCATTTGATAGAATCATTACCAATGAATTTGCAACATCAACAAGCTTAACTGCAGCAGCATAATAACCAACGTATAAAGTTGAACTAAATATTCCAAGTAAAAACGTCATTGAATTATTATACAAATTTGGAGCTAATGTGGATACAAATACATTAAAACCTTGCATCATTTCTATCCAAACACTTTTGATTGACAAGTATGATAACTTAATAGTATTTGCATTAAGCATTAACCATAAACCTAATATCCCTGCAATAATGTAACCAATACCATTAAGTAATGGAACCCATACATAGTCTTGTTCCTGCCTAACAAATATAAATAAGGATAATGTTGACAACATTCGGGCTATGAAAAAAAGTAAAGTGATATATTTCATTTTTTCGATTCCCTGGTAATACCAAGTAGGAAGCATCGAATAGCCAATAACGGAAATAAACGAAAAGAAATACAACCACTGCTCTTCCTTCATTTCAGGTATAAAACTATTAAGTACTAACAAAATTGCTAAACATACAAGTAATAATATTAGCTTGATGACTAAAATATTAGCAATTTTTTTTGAAACATATACTTCATTCTCCTTGTTTTTTGCAATATCTCGTGTGCCTGTCAGATCAAAGCCATAATCTGTAACAGCCTTAAAATACAACATTATCGACTCAACAAAACTTACTAACCCAAAATTAGAAACGCCAAGAACATTTAATAAGTATGGTAAGTATATTAAGGGAAATATGAAGTTTCCACCTTTTAAAACAACCAAGTATATAAAGTTTGTGAAAACAGTTTTCGTATCTTGATTATTCCGCAGTTTTGAAAGCTTATCAAACACCTAATCTACAGTTTTATACCACTCAATAAATTTCTCAACACCTCTTCTTAGTAAGGTACCTGGCTTATAGTTAATAGCATGTTCCAAGGAAGAAGTATCTGCATATGTATGTACCACATCCCCTTCTTGCATCGGACACATCTCTTTTATTGCTTTTTTTCCTAAAGCAATCTCCATTTGTGAAATGAAATCTAATAATTTAACTGGTTTAGAATTACCAACATTAAATAATCGATAGCAAGTATTATCATCATTATTAGTTGGCGTATTATCAGATACCCTTACTACACCTTCTACAATATCATTTATATAAGTAAAGTCTCGCTCCATCTCACCATTATTAAACACCTTAATTGGTTCTCCTTTAGTTATTGCATTCGCAAAAAGCATTGGAGCCATATCAGGCCTTCCCCAAGGACCATAAACTGTAAAAAAACGCAAGCCTGTCGTTGGCAATTGATATAAGTGGCTGTAAGTATACGCCATCAACTCATTACTCTTTTTGGTGGCTGCATATAAACTTACCGGATAATCTACACGATCTTCCTCTGAGAAAGGTACTTTTTTATTATTGCCGTAAACTGAAGAACTTGAAGCATATACCAAATGTCTTATGTTATTATGTCGGCAGCATTCTAAAATATTCACAAACCCTACTAAATTGGACTGCACATAGGCATGTGGATTTTCAATAGAATAGCGAACACCTGCCTGGGCTGCCAGATGAATTACTTTATCGATTTTTTCATTTAAGAAAAGTTCTTCTAGCTTCTTAAGGTCAGTGATATCTTGTTTTATAAATTTGAACTGAGAAAACTTTTCACTTATTAAAAGTTCTTGTTCAATAATTTTTTCTCTGCTAATTCCTAGCTCATTTAGGCGAGCAAATTTTAAATTAACATCGTAATAATCATTGATATTATCCAAACCTATTACTTCATCACCTCTTTCAACTAGAGCTTTTGAAACATGGAAGCCAATAAAACCAGCTGCACCGGTAACTAATATTTTCTGTTTGCTATTCACGACTTGTGCTAGTAAGATCAAATTAAACTAATTTATTTTCTACCAAGGTTAAAAGTTGAAAAACCTATTGACTTCAACTTATCTTCTTCAATAATATTTCTCCCATCAAACACACAAGCCGGCTTCTTCATATCTTTATAAACCTGCTCCCAAGCATAGCTCTTAAATTCATCCCATTCAGTCAGTATGCACACTGCATGCGAGTCGTTCATTGCTTTATATGGATCGTTAACTACAGTTACTAATTGTTTGTTATCTTCTTCTGAACGAGTATTTAAATAATCTAAATCTGCATATACTTGCTCTGCTTTAACTTTAGGATCATAAACTACCAGTTCTGCTTGTTCATTCAGTAAGTAATCGGCAACATAAATGGCTGCTGACTCACGTGTATCGTTTGTGTCCTTTTTAAAGGCCCATCCAAGTATCGCAATCTTTTTACCATTGACCGTATTAAAAAGAGTTTTAACAATCTTCTCTGCAAAACGTCTTTTTTGATAATCATTTAA
Source organism: Saccharicrinis sp. UBA6048 (assembly GCA_002429115.1). GTDB lineage: Bacteria > Bacteroidota > Bacteroidia > Bacteroidales > Marinilabiliaceae > Carboxylicivirga. The sequence continues at coordinate 21,215 of DIYS01000212.1, forward strand.
TTTGATTACCTGTTCCCAATAATCAGCCACTTCTTCCAATCCATATGACCGGGCAATGTAGACCAGGTTTAATATATCTTTTTGAAAACACGAGCCTCCAAAACCAACGGATGCTTTAAGGAACTTTGAACCAATACGAGAATCCGCGCCAATAGCCTTAGCAATCTCATCCACATTGGCTCCAGTCTGCTCACATAAAGCAGATATAGCATTAATGGATGAAACTCGCTGTGCTAAAAAAGCATTGGCAGTCAATTTAGATAACTCCGAAGACCATACATTGGTGGTCAAAATTCGTTCTTTTGGTAACCAATGAGCATAAACATCGACTAAGCATTGTATCGCATTAAGACCATCTTTATCCTGATCACCGCCAATGAGTACGCGGTCTGCATTGTGCAAGTCGTCAATAGCTGTTCCTTCTGCCAGAAACTCCGGGTTAGACAATACTTTAAAATGCACACTTTTTCCTTCGGCATCCAATATGGTTTTAATGGATTCAGCGGTGCGAACTGGTAATGTTGACTTTTCAACCACGATTTTATCTGAAGTGGCTACTTTAGCAATATTACGAGCACACAGCTCCACATATTTTAAGTCAGCCGCCATACCTTTACCAACTCCGTAAGTCTTAGTTGGGGTATTCACCGAAATAAATACCATCTGTGCTTCATCAATGGCCTTGTCTACTTCAGTTGAGAAAAACAAATTTCTTCCTCGTGCTTCCTGAACCACTTCTTTTAAACCTGGCTCATAAATTGGTAGCTTATCTAGATCTTCATCATTCCAGTCTGCAATACGTTGTGCATTAATATCTACCACGGTTACTTTAATTCCAGGGCATTTTTGAGCGATAACTGCCATAGTTGGCCCGCCTACGTAGCCAGCTCCAATGCAGCAAATATTAGTTATCTTATCAGGAAAATTCATTTTTTTGCTATATTATCTTTACTTACCATTTAGTTTTCTTGTTACCCTACTTCTAAAAAGATGTTTTTATACTAGACCACACCAACTTGCCGAATATCACACCTAAACCTATAAACCCACCTAGAAATACACTTACCACCAGAATAATCTTCTTTTTTGGCGCGCTCTTCTCGATGGGTACTTTTGCAGGTTCTAATATGGTAAAAGCGGGTGTTTGTTCATTGACGGCTATTTTTGCTTGCTCTAATTGCTGTGCCAAACCTTTAAATACGGTGGTTGACATATCGTATTCATCACTTAGGCGTTGAAATTCCAAGTTGACACGCTCAGAAACCATGTTACGGTGCTGATCTTTGTACTCAAACAACATTCGCTGAGCCTGCTCGTATTTACTTTTCTTTAGGTCATATTGCCCTTGTATAAACTCCAAGTGTTCACGTGATTGTTTGGTTTTGTAGCGAATAACATAATCTTGTAATAACTCCACAGCCTTTTGAACAAACTGAGCCACCAAAACAGGTTCACCTACTTCTGCTGATACATTGATTAGTCCTGTTTTTTTGTCAACTTCAATAACAATCACTTCTTCAACAGCCGCCATGGCGCGTAACTCTTCTTCACTTAAATTCAATACTCCATAGTCGGGCACTTCAATTTCTTCTTCATCCTTGGATAATATGGCATCCTTAATAGTCCATGGTAAACGAATGGTGTACTTCATCACTTTGCTACCAAACGATTCTGTGGTATCAGCTATGGCATATTCGTACAAGGAAATTGGCTCTGGGTATTCTGAGAAGTGAAACTTCTGATGCACCATTTCCTTTTTAAAAGGATAGGAATTGACTACCTGAGGATAAACTTCGGCAGGAATACCGGATGTACCACCCATCATGGACCCCAGGTTAATACCGGCCATACTAGCCAAGCCTCCCAGATTCCCCAGACTACCTCCCTGTTTTTCTTCTGAAGGAATTAAAGTACAATAGGCTTCATATTTAGCCGGACTTGCGAAAGCGATAATTAATCCAATCAAAATAGCAATACCAACGGAATAATAGATCGTTTTGCGACCATTCCAGATGGTTTTGACGAGGGCAATAAGGTCAATTTCGTCGTCTTTGATTATTTGCAATTTATCGTTTGTATTTTCTGTACTCATTTAATGAACTTTTTAACTACAGATATTTGATTTCCTGTCCACAGATTGGCGCAGATTTGCACTGATTGGAAACAACTGGGTTGTTTCTTTTTTTCAATGAAAATAGCTTTGCTATTTCGTATCTGTGTAATCTGTGGTTTCTTTTCTATTAATTTCTTCTATAAAATGTTATATCTTTTTTCTTGTCCGCAGATTTTCACAGATTTTCACCGATGGAAACAACTACGTTGTTTCTTGTTATTTTATTAATCCTAGAAATAGCGAAGCTATTTCTTTCTGTGTCAATCTGTGCAATCTGTGCTTTCTTTTCTTATGAATTAATAACTCTTTTATATTCTAATGACCCTTTTCCAAAATTAACAAGAAGTGCTAATTTTTTTCCGGTTATCTTTAAGTAATTAATGACCTGTGCCATATGTTCATCTGTTAATTTAGCAACGGCTTTTAACTCTATTATTACTTCATCGAAACAAATAAAATCGGCTTTATAGCGCTTATTTAATTCCATTCCTTTGTAATTTACAATCAACTCTTCTTCCCGTTTGAATGGAATACGCCTGTTCGATAATTCAATGGCTAAAGCTTCTTGATAAATGGCTTCCAACATTCCTCCACCCAATACGGAATGTACTTCCATACAGCATCCGATTATTTTATAAGTCTTTTCTTTATCAGGTAAGGATGTCATTTATACCGTATTTCCACTGGCTATATTAACTTTCTTTTCTTTATCTGCAGATTAACGCTGATGTTTACAGATTGAAACAACATAGTTGTTTCTCTTTTTTATTGGAATAGCAACACTATTTCCTCTGTGTTAGTCTGTGTAATCTGTGGTTTTATTTTTAGCTAGTAGCTAACCGCATAATTTATAATTTATCAATTACTGTAACTACGGTTAATGATAACGATGCCAACGCACTCGCCATAGCTATCCATGCTGAAGCCGGTATTGGTTCACGTTCTGGTTTTTCAGGAACTACCACCTCTGAACCTGGCATCACCTTTGGATAACTTTTAAAGAATAAAAAGTTCTTAGTTGACTCAGCTGCACCATTTGGATAGATGACGTATGACTTTGTACGTTTAGCTCGTAAGCTAAAGCCACCACCAGAGCGTACATAGTGTTTCATACCCTTTCCATTAACATAGGATACAGAAAGAGGATTCAACACCCCTCCACTCACCTTAACTGTTTGTAACTCGCGTGGGATTAGCAACTCATCACCATCCTGCAAAAAGATATCTTCCTTCGTGCCCGGATTCGATAGTATTTTTTCTAAATCAATACTAACCACATCAAAGCCCAGATCACTAAAAACCAATGAGGTATCTGAAGCCACCAATTGTTCACGTAAGCGTTTTACTTTTTGAGAAACTTCCACCTTACGTGTCAACATGGCACCCTTAGCATAGGCATTAGGTGACAAGCCTCCTGCACGTTGAATAATTGTTGAGATTCTTTCTTTCTTCGAAGTCAGACTAAACTGACCAGCATAGTTTACTTCTCCATTAATAGTTACCACCGATCGTTCTTCGTACCCAGGAGAACGTCTAATAAAAATTTGATCGTATGGCTCTAGTACAAATTTAGCATCTTCTCCATGCATTTTAAGTTCTCGCGAAATCGTAAACTGAAATACATGAGCAATTTTATCAGAACGAATTTGTGCTTCATCATGCGATAATCGTCTGGATATCTCAATATGTGCTTCAGAAGCAGATTCCTTAAAACCTCCAGACTTAAATACTAAATCAGAGAGGGTCATATCTTCAGTGTAATCAAATTCGCCCGGATATTGTACTTCACCAAAGATCTCAACAGTTCGCATTTCTCTCAGATCATTGATCGACGAAATTGTAATAACATCTTCACGCTTTAATTCAAAATTGGTTTCTCCTCTCAAAACCTCACCCACATTAAACGTGATATTTTGAAGCGTCAGGTCGTCCATTAAGCGAGTTACCAAACCTCGATTTAAAAACACATCTTCACGAACACCATCTGCATTATCAATCAATTGCATTAGAGTTAACCCATCAGTTAATTCATAATTCCCCGGACGATACACCGCCCCCTCAATACTCACTTTATTTTCATAGCGCTCAAGTACGGGTCCGGCATATATGCTATCCCCACTTTGAACAATTGTATTGTCAAAATTATCGGCCAACACATCCTTGAAAGCTCTCTGACGGGAAGTTGTTCGATACAATTCGATCCTATGTGAGTAGGCATTTTCGGTAAAACCACCGGCATACTCTAATAGGTCACTAATCTTTTCTTCTCCTTTGGCTTCGAAAATACCATTACGTTTAAACTCCCCTCCAACTTTTACACGCTTTTCATAGGTAGGAATCAAAATCACATCGCCATCACTCAACGATACGTTAATATCACTTTTCCCACGAATCAGAAATTCATACACATCCAAAGCAGCTACTTTTTCACCATTTCGGATAACTTGAATATTACGGAAAGAGCCTTCCTTGTTAGGTCCACCAGATAAGTATAATGCATTAAAGGCTGTTGCCGTTCCCGGGAGCGTGTAGGTTCCAGGTAAAAATACCTCGCCAATGACGTTTACTTTAATCGATTTGACAGTCCCGACATTAATACTGGCAAAGGTGCGTGGGTTTTCTGATTTCAAATCACTGTATATGGATGTCAGTTTATTGAAAATACGCTTTTGGGCAGCTTCTTGCGTTAATCCACTCACTTGAACAGGACCAACATTAGGAATATTTATGGAGCCGTTCTTATCTAATATCAGATTATAGCTCTGCTGAGAGACTCCCCAAACATCTATTAATATTTCATCTCCCGGCCCTAGCACATAAGACGGGGGAACCGGTAAATTAACATTTGGTTCAAAAGTCAAATTTTCATTATTAAAAAATGAGAAACCGAATATACGCTGATCCACAACGGCTGAATCGACAGGCATTTTAATGGATTCGGTCATACCGAACTCATTCGCCATGACGATTCCTTCACCTTGCTGATTGGCTACTGTTCCTCCGGTTAATTTTACTTCATTAATGCGCTGTTGCATCTTAGAAATCTGTACCGGACTCACGCCTTGCGCCTTAGCCAGGGCAATTATCTGCTGCTCTGACAACCCACGTTTCTCCATTTCCTGAATCATACTCATTACCTGAGCATCGCTTAAATCATCAACGTTTACCGATTTAAAATCAATAGAGTTGGGATCAATATTCTGTGCATGAGAATTAGCAACCCCAATCATCAGTACTAAGAAGAAAAGTAACTTACGTAAGTTCATTTGAATTTTTTTCTTTAAAAACATGATCGTTTACTTAGCAGTTATAGACACGCTGCCGCTTCCTGACTCCCACACCACTTCCAAATAAAGAGGCATTGATGACAGAAAGTAAATTCTTATATCTTTTTGGCTCTTAACGAATGTAATCGTCAAGCCTATAATTAAAGCGACGCGAAGTTATACATAATTAAGCACAACTAATTACTAAAAAGTACATTTTTATCGCGCAACTCCAGTGAAAATCATAAGCGATTGATTCAGATAAATATACCTCCTCAACTACTCCTTAAAAAAACGTTTTTGAAAGAATAATATTATAATGATTCCAATGGTTATTGAAGAATCAGCAATATTAAATACAGGTCGGAAGAAAATAAATGGATTACCTCCTACGACAGGGAACCAACCCGGATACCGCCCTTCAATCAATGGAAAATAGAGCATATCGACCACTTTGCCATGCAGAAACGAAGAATAGCCACCAGCTTCAGGCATAAAGCTCGCTATTTGTCCATAGCTATGGTCGAATATAATCCCATAAAAAGCACTATCAACAATATTGCCTAATGCACCCGCCAACACCAACGCCACACAATATACCAAACCATTTGGTGCACCTTTCTTAGTCAACTTAACCATGTACCAGCCAATACCAATTACCGCAACTATTCGAAACAGACTTAAAAATACCTTTCCGAATTTTCCGGCCAGTTGCATTCCGAAGGCCATCCCATTGTTTTCGACAAAATGAATGATAAACCAATCACCTAAAACAGGTATTTCATCCCCCAGCATCATGTGGGTCTTGATATAAAACTTAACAACCTGATCGACCAGGAGAATCAAAAAAATGATTAAAAATGATTTTTTTAGAACCGTCATAAAGCGTGCTTATAATTATTGATTGTACCTACACAGTGATGATAAATGGGTTTCAATTAAACCCGAGAAAGTCACTATATTATTACACACAAAAGACCAAAAGAACCTCGTATAACGAAATTCTATTGGTCAATTGACTATTTTTTTAGGCAATTATTATTTCTGCCCTTGCTTAGCCTCTACACTCAAGGTAGCATGCGGAACCGCCTTCAAACGTTCTTTAGGAATCAGTTTTCCGGTTTCTCGGCAAACACCGTAAGTTTTATTTTCAATTCTAACTAAAGCCGCAGTTAGATGCTGAATAAACTTTTGCTGACGCTGAGCTAATTTCCCTGCCTCTTCTTTTGACAATACTGCGGCTCCTTCTTCCAACACTTTAAATGTTGGTGAAGTATCCTGCGTATCATTGCCATCCTGATGCGTAATAGTATCTCTCAGCAATTCATAATCTCTTTTGGCTTTATCGAGTTTCTTCAGGATAATCTCTTTGAATTCCTGAAGCTCTTCATCTGAGTAACGGGTTTTTTCAGCCATAATGACTAAGTTTTAGTTATTCTACATACCACTTATGCTTTTTCAATATGCATTGAAGTGGTTATTTCATCATCAATTTCAACGGTTGTGACACCATCGTCATTGCATTTATCCACTAATTTCACTTCAACAGCCAATGTTTGAGCCCCTATATACTCTGCATGCTTTTCAACAGCAGAGTTAACAGCTTCATACCTCTGAATCTGCAACTTAATTTTGTCAGTCACATCAAATCCAGAATCTTTACGTAAATTTTGAATACGATTTACAAACTCACGGGCTATACCTTCTTCGCGAAGCTCATCTGTCACATTAATATCCAGGGCAACTGTTATCTTACCTTCATTGGCAACCAACCATCCAGGGATATCTTCCGACATGATTTCAACATCTTCCAAGGTTAGAACAATGGCTTGTCCGTTGACATCCATGTTATACTGTTCATCCTTCTCGAAGATAGCAATTTCTTCCTGACTCATCGCATTAATTGCCCCTGAAATTACCTTCATGTTCTTACCATGCTTAGGACCAAGGGTTTTAAAGTTTGGCTTAATCTTCTTCACCAACACACCCGATGCTTCTTTCAGGTATTCCATCTCCTTCACATTCACCTCTGTCAGCACTAAATCTTTTATAGCTTCCAACTGATGTTCGAATGCCTCATCTAAAATCGGAACCATTATTTTATTTAACGGCTGACGTACTTTTAAGTTCACTTTACGACGCAAACCTAATACCATCGACGATATTGACTGTGCATATTCCATGCGCTCTTCCAGCTCCTTATCAATCATCGCTTCATTAAACGATGGGAACTGCGCCAAATGAACAGATACATCACTATAGTTGCCTGACATCTTATTTAAATCACTAAACAACTGATCAGTGAAGAACGGTGCGATTGGCGCTGACAACAAAGCCACAGTTTCTAAACATGCATATAAAGTTTGATACGCTGCCAACTTATCCTCATTCATTTCACCACCCCAGAAACGCTTACGGTTTAGACGAACGTACCAGTTACTCAGGTTTTCCATCACGAAATCCTGAATAGCACGGCCTGCACGAGTAGGCTCATAGCTTTCGTAACTTTCAGTCACTTCCTTAACCAATGAGTTAAGTAAGGACATGATCCAGCGATCAATTTCTGAGCGCTTTTCGATTGGCACTAATGCTTCTTTACCATTAAAACCATCAATATTGGCATAAAGGGCAAAGAAAGAATAGGTATTATATAGCGTTCCGAAAAACTTACGCTTCACCTCATCAACACCTGCAATATCAAACTTCAGATTGTCCCAAGGCTGCGCATTAGTAATCATGTACCAGCGCAATGGGTCTGAACCGTATTTTTCAATCACTTCAAATGGATCAACGCCATTACCGAGACGTTTCGACATCTTGTTGCCTTTTTTATCTAAGACAAGTCCGTTCGAAATAATATTTTTAAACGCAACTGAGTCAAACAACATGGTGGCAATAGCATGTAGTGTAAAGAACCAACCACGCGTTTGGTCTACGCCTTCAGCAATAAAGTCTGCCGGATAAACCTGATCAAAACCCTCTTTGTTCTCAAACGGATAGTGCATTTGCGCATACGGCATGGCACCTGAATCAAACCACACATCAATCAAATCTGATTCACGCTGCATTGGTTGTCCTGAATCAGACACCAAGATAATACCATCCACATGATGGCGGTGCAGGTCAATTTTCTCGTAATTATCCTTCGTGTTATTACCAACCTCAAAGCCTTCAAATGGATTTTTCTCCATTAAGCCAGCTTCTACAGCCTTGTTTATTTCATTCATTAATTCTTCAACAGAACCAATACACTTTTCTTCTGTACCATCCTCTGTTTTCCAGATTGGCAGTGGCGTTCCCCAGTAACGGGAGCGACTCAGGTTCCAATCCACCAGATTCTCTAACCACTTACCAAAACGACCGGTTCCTGTTGAACCTGGTTTCCAGTTAATGGTCTTATTCAATTCAATCATGCGATCACGAACCGCTGTTGTTTTAATAAACCAGCTATCCAATGGATAATACAGAACCGGCTTATCAGTACGCCAACAATGCGGGTAGTTATGGACATACTTCTCTACCTTGAATGCTTTGTTCTCTTTTTTCAACATCACAGCGATGTCAACATCCAGTGTTGGTGCATCATCTTCCAGTGATGGATCATAGGCGTTCTTTACAAAGCGACCAGCATACTCACCGTATGTATCTTTATCAACAAACTTCTCAACGAAATCTGCATCCAAATCTCCTATAGTAAAGAATTTACCTGTTTTGTCAACCATAGGCTGACGCTTACCTTCTTTATCAATTAAGATCAATGGGGCGATGCCTGCTACTTTGGCCACACGGTCATCATCCGCACCAAAAGTAGGTGCTATATGAACAATACCGGTACCATCCTCAGTAGTAACATAGTCACCCAGGATAACACGGAACGCATCTCCATCAGGCTTGATCCATGGAATTAACTGCTCATAACGAACACCTTCCAAATCTGTACCGACATATTCGGCAACTATCTTAAAAGGAATCTTCTTGTCTCCCGGCTGATAAGCATCGAAATCCAGCTCAGCATTCTTCGGATTAAAGTAGTTATTAACCAAAGATTTCGCTACAATAACAGATACTGGAACTCCTGTATACGGATTGAATGATTTTACTTTTACGTAGTCTATCTTAGGCCCAACAGCTAAGGCTGTATTTGAAGGCAATGTCCAAGGTGTTGTTGTCCATGCCAAAAAGCTTAGATCTTCATCGCCATCGAAGAACTTTTCAGAAACCTCGTTCCGAACTATCTTAAACTGCGCTGTACAGGTTGTATCTTTTACATCGCGGTAACACCCCGGTTGATTTAATTCGTGCGTACTCAATCCGGTACCGGCAGCTGGCGAATATGGCTGTATGGTATAGCCTTTATAAAGCATACCTTTATTATACAATTCTTTTAGCAACCACCACAAGGTTTCAATGTAACGATTATCGTAGGTAATATATGGATCATCCATATCTACCCAATAGCCCATTTTGTGTGTCAGATCTTCCCACAAATCGGTATACTTCATCACGTCTTTACGACAGGCCTCGTTATATTCGGCAACGGTAATCGATTTACCAATATCTTCTTTGGTGATTCCAAGAGCTTTTTCCACACCAAGCTCTACAGGCAAACCATGTGTATCCCAGCCAGCCTTACGTTTTACTAAAAAACCTTGCTGGGTTTTAAATCGGCAAAAAATATCTTTAATCGTTCGCGCCATCACGTGGTGAATACCAGGAATTCCGTTTGCCGATGGTGGTCCTTCGTAGAACACGAACGTCGGTTTACCCTCTCTGGTTGTGATACTCTTTTCAAATGCTCCGTTCTCTTCCCAGATCTTTAACACATCCTTGTTAACCTGCGAAAGATTCAATCCTTTATATTCCGGAAATTTTGCGCTCATCAATTCTATATTTTTACCCTTAAATTTTAAAAAGTCTACAAATATAGACGTTGGTGTAGTGAAAAACAAATGATTCTAAACACTATACAGTATCAAGTACAAAGTATCAAGTACAAAGATCATTTATACAGCTTAAGAAATAGCATATGAATCTAAAATCGCCTTGATTCTTTTATCAACGATAATAATACTGAACCCTCAAGAGGATATCTATTATACTTTCTTTTAACCACTATAAATAAGCCACTCAGTAAATAATTACCGAATAATTTCACTAATCCCTATTAGTTTTTATTTACTTTTGCCCGATCAATAACAACTTTAGTATAAACAATTAATTACACATCAGGTATGAAAAGAATTCTATTTTCATTGATTGCCATTATGGCTTTTGGGGCAGTTGCAACAGCTCAAAATCTCCAAACTCACTACGACTTTGGTAAAGATCGCAAGATGATTACCACTACATTGGAAATGTTTAAGCCAGACAAGTACGGTAGTACATTTTTCTTTGTTGATATGGACTACAGCTCCGATTCAAGGGATGTTGACAACGGACTATCTTTAGCCTATTGGGAAATTGCGCGTAGTTTTAAATGGAGCGAAACACAGAAATTTGAACCACGAGTAGAATTCAATAGCGGTAGAGCATATTTCGGACCAATTGAAAATTGTTGGTTGGCAGGTGCACAATACACTTTTAATAACGCAGACTTTTCAAGAGTGTTAACAGTACAGGCTAACTATAAAAATATAAAGGATAAACACGATGCTTCATTTCAGTTAACAGCTGTATGGGGCGTACATTTCATGGACAGAAAGTTCTCATTTACAGGATTTGCTGACTTCTGGAAAGAAGATATGGACTGGAGCTTTTTTGGAGACGAAAATACTGAATTTCGATTCTTAACTGAGCCTCAAATTTGGTATAACGCTTGTGAGAACTTTTCTTTTGGTAGCGAGATTGAAATCAGTAGCAACTTCGCTCAGAATGGATTTCAGGTTAACCCAACTTTAGCTGTTAAGTGGACATTCTAATTAAACGATAGATGATCATGTTAGAAAAATTTTTCAAACTATCAGAAAATAAGACCACTGTAAAAACGGAAGTAATCGCAGGTATTACCACGTTTATGACAATGGCTTATATATTGGCTGTTAACCCGGACATTCTTTCGGCAACAGGCATGGACAAAGGGGCGTTATTTACAGCTACTGCTATTTCAGCTGCAATCGGAACATTAGTTATGGCCTTATGGGCTAAGCTCCCATTTGCGTTAGCGCCAGGTATGGGATTGAATGCATTTTTTGCATTTGGTGTTTGTATCGGAATGGGTATGTCATGGCAATTTGCTTTAACGGCTGTTTTCCTTGAAGGTATCTTATTCATTTTAATGACTGCCTTCAATATTCGTGAGTTAATCATTAATGCCATTCCTGGAAGTATTAAAAATGCCATATCTGTAGGTATCGGTCTTTTCATTGCTTTTATCGGAATGAAGAACGCCGGTATTATTGTAGCACACGATGCTACCTTTGTTCACCTTGGCGATATGAAAAGTGCTGGCGTATTATTAGCACTTGGCGGCATTGCCATCACTGGTGTTCTTTTGGCTCTTAAATTAAAAGGTGCCTTATTAATTGGAATGGGTTTAACTACAATAGTTGGACTACCACTTGGCGTTACACAGCTTCCTCATTTTGACTTCTCAGTGCCTTCGATCTCTTCAATTGCATGGAAATTCGATTGGACTTGGGTAAACTCAGCTGAAGGCATCTTTACAATGATCACTGTGTTATTCACATTCTTATTTGTAGATATGTTTGACACCGTGGGAACTCTGATTGGTGTTTCTACAAAAGCAAAGATGATCAATAAAGATGGCCGTATCCCTAATGTGAAGCAGGCACTAATGGCTGACTCGATTGGTACTACCGTGGGTGCTGCTTTAGGTACATCAACCGTTACTACTTATGTAGAATCTGCAGCCGGTGTTGCAGAAGGCGGACGTACAGGATTAACAGCTTTAACAACAGCAGGATTGTTTATTTTTGCATTATTCCTATCACCACTTTTCTTAATGATACCAGCTGCTGCTACTGCACCGGCATTGGTATTGGTGGGAGTAATGATGATGACGCCTATTCAGAACTTGGATCTGGAAGATTTCACAGAATCAATCCCAGCATTCTTCACTTTGATTATGATGCCATTAACTTTCTCTATTGCAGAAGGTATTGTATTTGGTATTTTATCGTACGTAGTACTTAAGTTACTTTCGGGCAAACACAAAGACATTTCTATAGTATGTTACATACTGGCGATTCTGTTTGCATTGAAATTTGTATTTATGTAGAAATTACCATTCTATATTTCAAGAGGCCTTTCGAAAGATTGGCCTCTTTTTTTTAAACTTTCCTGCCATTAAGGAACGTTTTTATCTTGTACTATTACCATTAAACTTCTTAAACAATTGCCAAACAACAATATTATACGTATAACTCTATTTTGTTTTTACAAAAGCCTTCTTCCCTGACACTTTCATCATCACTCGCCGCAATAAAATTCAATAACACAATCGGTAAATTTTTACTTCGATCGGACAACACTCCGTAAGGGTCTCCGGGTGACG
>DIYS01000206.1 GCA_002429115.1 Saccharicrinis sp. UBA6048
GGTTCGAGTCCCTTCATCCGCACTAAAAACCGCCTCACTTACGATGTTAATCCGTGGTGAGGCGGTTTTTTAAGTTTGTAAAAATGTGAAATCAAAATAGATTCCTTCCTCATTAAATAACAGGAAATTTTAACAAGAGGTAGGTTCACTTTAAAATCTTTAAGAAATGAATATTTCAAAGGAAAACATTGATGCATTAAATGCGGTTATCAAACTAACTGTTGAAAAAGAGGACTACGCAGGTCGAGTGGATAATGTTCTTAAAGACTACCGTAAGCGTGTGAACATGCCGGGTTTCCGTGCAGGTAAAGTGCCAATGGGCGTGGTTAAGAAGATGTATGGAAAGGCAGTAATTGCTGATGAGGTAAACAAGCTGGTTTCTGAAAAAATTCACAACTTCATCGTTGATGAAAAACTAGATCTATTGGGAGAACCACTTCCATCAGAAGCACAGGAAGTAATAGATTTTGACAATGCAGAAAAATTTGACTTCGCTTTTGATATTGCCATTGCACCAGAGGTTGAGTTAAGCCTTAGCAAGCGCATCAAATTACCTTTCTATAATGTGGCTATTTCAGATGAAATGTTTAAGCAGCAGAAAGACTCAATTACAGGCCGTTTCGGCAAGTCTGAGGTAATTGAAACTGCTACTGAAAAAGCATTGGTAAAAGGTAACTTCGTACAACTTGAAGATGGCGCGCCAAAAGAAGATGGTATCGCACCAGAAGATGTTGTGCTATCAATGGCTATCGTAAAAGGCGAAGATGAGAAGACTAAATTGTTAGGCACTAAAGCTGGTGATGTGATTGTTTTCGACCCTAAAAAAGCATTCCCTAATGATACTGAAATCTCTCACATGCTAAAAATCACTAAAGAAGAGGCTGAGGCTTTATCAAGTGATTTCCAGTTTACTGTGACTGAAGTAACCGAGTTTGTTGAAGCAGAGGTTAACCAGGAGCTTTTTGACAAAGCATTTGGCGAAGGAACTGTTAACTCTGAAGAGGAATTCGAAGCTCGCATTAAAGAAGATATCAATAAGAACGTGGCGATGGAAACAGAATACCGTTTCTCATTAGATGTTAAGGAAAAATTAATGGGTAAAGTAAAAGTTGATTTCCCTGAAGCATTCTTAAAGCGTTGGTTGTTGGCTACTAATCGTGAAAACGAAAAGCTTGACGAAGCGACTTTAGAAACTGAAATGCCGCGTTTCTTAGAGGATCTTAAATGGCAGTTAATTCGCAACAACATCATCAAAACCAATGATATCAAAGTTGAAGAAGCTGATGTTGTAGAATTCGCTAAGAAATCAGCTAAAATGCAGTTTATGCAGTACGGTTTAACAAGCGTGCCAGATGAGCACCTTGAAAACTATGCTCAGGAAATGATTAAGCAAGAAGAGCAACGTCGTCAAATGGCTGAAGGCGCTATTCAGGAAAAAGTAATTGCGTTTATCAAAGAAGCTGTTAAAGTTGAAGAGAAAGAAATTTCACGCGACGATTTCAACAAGCTATTTGAGAACAAATAAACAATTCAGGCATCCGCCTGTTTGAATAAAATACACAGCTCTGAACTTAGTTCAGGGCTGTTTTATTTTAGTATCGAACATAGCGATTCAGGTATATAATTCAAGGATTGTGAAATAGTTCGCGTGAATTTGTTAAATTAGCAGTTTCAAACAAAAACATTTGAAAATGATTGATCCAAAAGATTTCAAAAAATACGCAACAAAGCATTTAGGCATTAACAGCCTTGCTTTAGACCAATATACTTCTATATCAAACAGCTACATATCTCCAACAATTATTGAGGAGCGTCAGCTGAATGTGGCAAGTATGGATGTGTTTTCTCGCTTGATGATGGATCGCATTATCTTTTTAGGCTTACCTATTGACGATTATGTGGCAAATGTAATTCAGGCTCAGTTGCTGTATCTTGAGTCGGCAGACCCAACTAAAGATATTTCCATTTATTTTAACAGCCCGGGCGGTTCTGTGTATGCAGGTTTAGGCATCTATGATACCATGCAGTATATCTCATCCGACGTTGCTACCATCTGTACAGGTATGGCAGCATCAATGGGAGCTGTGCTGTTAACAGCCGGAACAAAAGGTAAGCGTACTGCTTTGAGACACTCGCGTATTATGATTCACCAACCAATGGGTGGTGCACAAGGACAAGCGTCTGATATTGAAATTACAGCGCGTGAGATTGGTAAGTTGAAGAAAGAATTATATACTATTATTGCTGATCACTCAGGCAATACGTATAAGAAAGTTGAGAAGGATTCTGATCGCGATTACTGGATGACGGCCGAAGAGGCTAAAGAATACGGAATGATTGATGAAGTTCTGGTTCGTAATTCTGGAAAATAAGCTATTAAATAATATAAGCGATGCAGAATCAGCTTTTTAGTTGACTCTGCATTCGTGTTTTTATAAGGGAAGAGAAATATGGATAAATGTTCATTTTGCGGTAGAGAGAGAAAAGATACGAACCTATTAATTGCAGGGGTATCTGGCCACATCTGCGATAGCTGTATTGAACAAGCTCATTCTATTTTAGATGAAGAGGTTAAAAAGAAAAATTCATTTGATGTAGATGAGATAACGCTTTTAAAGCCGTTAGAAATTAAAAAGTTTCTTGACCAATATGTCATTGGACAAGAGGAGGCTAAAAAATATCTTTCAGTAGCTGTATATAATCACTACAAGCGTTTGATGCAGAAAAGTTCGACAGATGAGGTTGAAATAGAGAAATCTAACATTATTCTGGTTGGAGAAACAGGTACTGGTAAAACTCTTTTAGCCCGTACCATTGCAAAGATGCTTCACGTACCTTTTACCATTGTTGATGCAACTGTTTTGACTGAGGCAGGTTATGTGGGTGAAGATATTGAAAGTATATTGACACGCTTGTTACAGGCGGCCGACTACAATGTAGAAGCAGCTGAAAAGGGCATTGTATTTATTGATGAGATTGATAAAATTGCTCGCAAAAGCGATAATCCGTCAATAACACGTGATGTATCTGGAGAAGGCGTACAGCAAGGTTTACTTAAGTTGCTCGAAGGGTCGGTTGTTAACGTTCCGCCACAAGGAGGTCGTAAACACCCAGAGCAGAAAATGATTCCTGTAAATACCAAGAATATTCTTTTCGTTTGTGGTGGTGCCTTTGACGGCATTGAGCGCAAAATTGCTCAGCGACTCAACACCAAGGTGGTTGGCTATATGGCCAGTAAGTCGAATGAGAAGATTGACGCAACCAATCTGTTGCAATACATCGCACCTCAGGATTTGAAATCGTTTGGTTTAATTCCTGAAATCATTGGTCGTTTGCCAGTTCTCACATACTTGCAACCGCTTAACAGGGAAATTTTACGTCGTATATTAACAGAGCCTAAGAACTCAATCATTAAGCAATACGAAAAACTATTTGAGATTGATGATATCACACTCAAGTTTGATGATGAAGTCTTGGAGTATGTTGTTGATACGGCAGTTGAGTTTAAGTTAGGTGCACGTGGTTTACGTTCCATTTGCGAAACAATTATGATGGATGCCATGTTTAACGCACCTTCTGGTGAGCAAAAAGAGCTGTTAATTACACTTGATTTTGCAAAAGAGAAAATGGAGCATGCTAATATGGCTCGATTAAAAGCCAGCTGATAGAATAGCACATTTCTTTACAATATAAAAAGCAGCCATTGTGCTGCTTTTTTCATTTTTACAGTATCATACCTTTCGTTCTTTCCAGTTGACATTAAACATCAATGGATAAAACAGAACTGTCAAAACATACAATGGGTAAATTAATTGCCACAAAAGAAGCTCTCCGAATTTGATTTTATAGGTAAAAAAGTCACGTCCGGATATTAGCAGAAGAAAATCAACAATGCTCTTAATCAGAACTAAAATCCCAGACAAGACCAGCATTTTAAGACTAAACACACCCAATACAGCATTGAGCAAAATAAGAGCTGAGGCACTACTTACAATGGCGCCGGTAACAATGATGCAACGATCTTTATAACGCTTTGCCTTAGCTGCCCAACGGGAACGTTGCTGAAGAAAGTCATGCAAATCAGATGCTGGGTAAGTGCTCACAATTGCCTTTGGCGATGACACAAATGCTACTATATACTTCTTCTCCTTCATCCACTCCAGTAAAAACATATCATCACCCGATGCCACCTCATCAATAAGATTGGCCTGTTCATGCAATGATTTTTTTATCATCAGGTTGGCACCATTGCACATAATCGCATTATCAGCCATGGCTGCCGCACCTCCACTCAATTGTAGGGCTACCATATCAATAAGCTGAAAACGATGTAGCAGATTATCCTCTGTCTGCAAGCCAACCGGACCGATCAGCATATCTGCCTTTAAGTGGATCATCTGCCCGGCCATAACATTAAGCCATTCTGAATGAAACATACAATCGGCATCTGTGGTAACTATTATATCATAGTTTGAATGTGCAACACCACATCTTAATGCCTCTTTTTTACCCTCTCGGGGCGAATCAATCAGATTGGCATTTAAAGGGTATTGCCTGATTAGTGATTTTAACTTCTCAACACCGCCATCGGTCGAATGATCATTTACAAGTATAACTTCCCAGTTTGGGTAGTGAATCCTACTTAAAGAATCAACAAGACTAGGCAAATTATCAACTTCGTTACGATAAGGAATGATAACAGATATACCAATATCAACAGAGTGATTTGGTTCCTTCAACGTTGTTTTCTGCCAAATACGCCACCATTTCATAACCTGAATGGCATAGATCGACATTATTATAAATGATATGACTACAACTATTTCCATCTGTAAAACAAAGCCGGATACAGGTTATGTATCCGGCTCACATTATCGTTTAATATTTTTAGTTGCGTTTGGTTATAATCCAGCTTTCCATACGCTTCGAATTAAGCAATTCTTCTTGTCGGGCTTGTGCCTGATATACTTTCGCAAACGACTCGATACTCACTAAATAACGGTCGTTATGCATAAAAAAGAAGCTCTCTTTGTGTCCGTCTTTAGTAAGTTTATTAACCATCAGATTTGCATTCTTCTCTGAACTAAAGCTGCCTACAATCAGTCGATGTGGCTTCTTAATCACAACCACCTCTTCTTTTGGCTCCTCTTTGACTTTCTCTACCGGCTTTTGAGCTACCGTATCAGGACCAGCATCCATATCGCCCATAGGTTGATCATCTGAAGCACGTTGATCATTTGTTATATTTGTTTGTTCCTGCGCTATCTTCACATTCGTTTCTCGTGGCGAATCACCTTTAAAAGCAAAGAAATAAACCCCAAAACCAATTATTGGAATCAATAAAAAGCACACTAAGAAAATGGTAATTGATCGATTTCTTTTACTATTATCTTCATCTATATACTTATGAGCCACTTCAACAGGATCAGGTTTACTTCCCACTACAGGTTCTTTTAATGTTTTATCAGCCTCCGGCTCTATCTTTTCTTCCTCGAACTCGGCAATAGGAGACTCTTCGTTAAGTGCAGCAATGTTCTTATCAGAAGTAGAAACATATACAGTTGGCTCTGAAAATGATTTACTTCCGTTATCAATGTCCAGCAAATCATCTGATTCTACTTTCGTTTGTTTTATTGACGCATCAATGGTCTCCCCGGTAAGTGCTTCATCCTGCTCAAAACGCAATACTCCGGTTGTGTCTTTTTTGAAAACTCCTAAACCAACAATCTCGTAAGTTCCTTTTTCATCAAGAATCGCCTTTATTTTATCAACATATTCTTCAATACGCCTATTTGCCTCATCTTTATCGATCCCTTCGGCATCAACAATATAATCGACTAAAAGCCCATCGTTAAAACTTAAAAAATTGTTGAATAAGACTGAAAAGCCATTTTCTTTTGCCACAATAAAAGCTCCAAAATTCGGCACAATCACACGATTATTTTCTTTAATCAACGAAAGTATGTGGTTTTCCATTATGAGGTTCGTTCAGTTAATACTTCAATGATGCACCTAAGATAATCAGAATTCATAAAAAATCGAATATGTCTTTCGTCTCTTTTTAGCTAATGTTTTGTTTTAGCGATCGTTGCCGCCATAAAATAATCGATCCTATTATAACCGGCACTACTACATTACTTATCCACATGGCCAAAATAGTAATAAGTATAAGGGGTGTATTTTGCGTAAATGAAGAAAACACAAAGATGGCCACACTTCCCCGGATACCAATATCAACCAGAAAATATGAAGGTATAATGGTTATCAGCATAAAATAGATGGCGGCCGATAAGGCCATATCGGCATATGTATAATCGACCCCAAAAATCTTAAACCAAACCAATAGCTGAACAAGGTAAATGACATATCGGACAACAGTCCAGATGGCAACTTCTGCTATTGTTTTCAGGTTAAGATTTTTAATAATCCGATAATAATAACGGGTAGTTTCGTGTTTTTGCACAAGCCAGAAAACAACTAAAATAATTGCCAATACAGAAAATGCAATCCACACCAGCTTTGATTGAAACAATTGCAGAAAATTATATCGATCATTAAATC
>DIYS01000018.1:0-1878 GCA_002429115.1 Saccharicrinis sp. UBA6048
TTTTTGGGAGATGGTCAATTAAATTAAAACAGTATGGCAATTTCAACATTGAAAGTAGGAGCCGAAATGAAAGAAGGCTTCCGCACAGAAATATCTTGTTCACACAATTTTGTAATTGATCAGCCTAAACCAGCAGGAACTGACGAAGGACCAAATCCAATGGAGGTTTTCTTGTCGTCGTTACCAGCTTGTATTTGTGCCATTGGTCGTATTATTGCTAATCAGCGTCGATTACCAGTAAAAGGCATTTCGGTAAAGCTGGAAGGCGATATTGATAAGGATTTTTTATTAGGAAAGACAGAAGAGGGGCGTGCCGGGTTTGTTGAAATCAGAACCTTTGTTGAGATTGATGCAGATATGACTAAGGAAGATAAGGAAGCCTTTTTACATGATGTCGAAAAGCGTTGTCCGATAGCTGATAACACGATTAATTCAAGCTCAATTAAAACAATATTAGTTGAATAAAAGGAAATGTTCTTCTAATGAACAAAAGCCACTAAGTACATTAATCACTTAGTGGCTTTTAAATTTTTGATTAGTTTGCATTGTACTCTTACTGCCTTAATAGCTTCTCAGATAAAACAGAAGATGTAGTTAGATGTTTTGGAAGCAGATGCTCATGACTTACCCTGACCGGACAAATATCTATTCCTCCTCTTCGCGTATAGATGCAGCTAACAGCCAGTTCATCTGGTAAAAAGGCATCCCATAAACGCTTATAGGTCATTTCACAGATTTCCTCATGGAAATGATTTTCGTTACGGATGGAAACTAAATATTTTAATAAGGATGAGGTGTCGGGCAATTGCTTGCCATTCATATAAATATACACGCTGCCCCAATCGGGTTGGTTGGTGATTTTGCAATTGCTGCGCAGCAGGTGCGAGGCCACCTTAAGTTCGCCACTTTGATTGGATGGAATCAAAAGTGCCGGGGTCTCATTAAACTGTTCGAATTCAATGCTATCTATGCCAGCTGTATTTTCCAGTATTGTATATTCACCAAAATCAAAGCCTTGTACATCGTCACCTTGCTTAAAAAAGCCAAGTTGTATGACAGTTTCTAAAAGTTGGTTTAAATCCTTTTCTATAGTTGATAATACTTGTTGTAGTCCTTGTTCAGCTGTATCGCCAAAGCGATGCATGTTAAAGGAGTTGAGGTACAGCTTAAGTGATTTACTTTCAACGATGCTTTTGTTGGTGGCCTTATAAACAATCTTAAGCAGTCCGGTGACTGGTAGCCCTTTCTTAGTTAAAAAGCTCAATTCATAAGCATGCCAAATATCGAATCCAACAAAAGGTAGCTGGTCTTCACTAAGTTCGTATTGCTCTCTGTTAAAATGACGAGGTACAGCCACCAGCATTTCTGGTGCATATTGTTGCGGATAATCAACTTGTTTGCCTAAAAAACGATCTTCCAAAATAATGATTAATTATAAATTGTTAATGATTAATTATTTACTTCAAGCTTGCTTTACTGCTTTTAATGATTGATGTGATAATTTTTAATAGTTCTGTTCCGTCTGATTTCAATTTGTTAAAAACAGTGTCTGAAGTGTAATTTGTCGCATAAAGTAGTTCTAACCAATAAAGTGATTCGTTACACTCCTTTTGTGAAATGGCAAATTTATGGATAAAATCTTTTTTACTTTCAGCATGTTCAGCTTCACGGATAAGAGCACCAATTGCAGTTCCAGAACGAACCAATTGTTTTGATATTACAAATTCTTTTTGGCCTTGTAATTCGCGACATAAATTGACGATCTCTACTGCAAATGCAAAGCTTTTTTCTTTAACGATATTTTTCATGGCGAATGATTTATGATAAAACCTATTCAAATTAAGAAATAATTTTAATTAACCATTAACCATTAACCAT
>DIYS01000018.1:2054-13151 GCA_002429115.1 Saccharicrinis sp. UBA6048
AACCATTAACCATTAACCATTAATCACTATACTCCTGATTTAGCACCAAACAACTCAATATGTACTCTCGGACTAAAACGCCATCCGTTGGCAATGGCCATATCCAAAACCATAGGAGAAGAGCGCGAAATTTCGACTTTAGTTGCACCTAGTGGCATCAATAATATGTCACTGGCTTTGCAATCGTTCAATTGACTGATAAAGTCTGAGAGAATCTCTTTATAATCACTCTTTTTGCCCACAACAAATTTTAATTGAAGCTCCTTGTCACTATTGTTGGCCATGTTGATATAGGATTGTAAGGCATCTAAGTTGTGACGGGTTTGGTTGTGCTTCCTAAACACCGTGTTTTCTTTTAAGCCAAATACAGCTAGTTTTTCTTGATTTGGTACCGAGTTGCTTAGTTTTGGCGAGATGCTGAACAGATCAACCCAGGTGGCGACTTCTTCATTGAAGATAGAACCATTGGATTCAATTGTGATGTGCACATTGAGCTGCTCTTTGAGTTTTTGACACAATTCAGCCAGGCCTCTTCTTTGTAAGAGAGGTTCACCTCCGGTAATCACCACATGTTTGATGTTACCAATGTTATGCCTCACCCAATCTACAACTTCATCAACATCTAATTCAATGGTTTCATTGGGCTGGAATGAAGCATAACGCGTGTCGCAGCGCGAATAAGTACCATCTTCCATTTGCCAGATACAACGCAGGTTGCAGCCTGAGAACCGGATGAACAAAGAAGGTACGCCCGCCAGTTTACCTTCTCCCTGAATGGTTCCTGGCATTTGAAACCCTGTTTTTGGAGTTTCTTCCAGTAATCGACCATTCCAGTCTTTTGTTACGGGAAAAACTCCCTCTTTGGCTAAAATCAACTTCTCCATTTTCAACTACTCTATTTGGTATTTAGTGCTGTGTCAATAATCTCTGCCTCAGCAAAGGCTTTAGCTCTTAATAAACAACTGTCGCATGTGCCGCAAGGTTTCTCTCCTCCGCGGTAGCAACTCCATGTTAATCCAAAGTCAACACCAAGCTCGACACCAATTTTAATTTCTTCGGCTTTTGTTTTGTGTACAAAGGGAGCATGAATCTTAATTGGCTGATTTTTTTCGGCTCCCATAACCGTTCCCAGGTTGATGGCTTTTTCCATACCATCGATAAACTCCTGACGGCAATCAACATAGCCCGAGTAATCAACCTCACTGACCCCGATAAATATATCCTGGGCTCCAATGGCTTCTGCCAATGACGCAGCTACAGATAAGAATACCATATTGCGCGCAGGCACGTAGGTAACCGGTATATCATCGCGATTAACATTACCGTTCTCCACTTCCATATTCTTATCCGTAAGTGATGAACCACCCCACTTGTCTAACTTAAGCGTTACCACTTGATGGTCAGCAGCACCTGCCTTTTTAGCTATTGCTTTTGCAGCCTGCAACTCACGGTCGTGACGCTGTCCGTAATCAAACGACAGGGCATGTAGTTTATACCCCTGGCTTTTGGCAAGGTATAAAGCAACGGCAGAGTCTAATCCACCAGATAATAGTACAACTGCTTTTTTCATTATCAATGTTTGTAACAGCTGTAATCAAATTTGTTAACAAAATGGAGAATGCCAACGGAATATCCGCTCATGCAATAATCAGATAAGAATATGTCTCCTAGTTTTGTTTTACAACAGGATGGTTACGAACTGTTGGTATTAAAAACACTTTGCAAAGGTAAAATAAAACAATCGATATAAAAACGTATTTCCAATAAAGGATAGCGTGATGCTTTAAAGTCGAATTCCCATCACCAACACATCATCCACTTGATCATTAATACCTTTCCACATGTCGAAGAATTTCTTGTAGATACTTAATTGATCGGGCATAGGGTATTTATGGTTTTCAAGGAGTAGGTTTCTGAAACCTTTTTGCATCAGTTTTTTGTCATTTGGCCCACCAAACTGCGAAGGATAACCATCGCTGTATAAATACAGGCAATCACCACTTTGGTAGTTAAGTGTGTGGTTGGTATATGGTTTGTCAATTTCACCAATAGATACGGGCATATGGTCGGCCTGAATAATCTGCATTTCGTTATTACGTAAGATTAACAGATTGTTGAAGGCCCCTGCAAATTCCAGTACATCACTGTTTTTATGAATGGATAATACGCTAATGTCCATACCATCCTTGATTTCGCTTTCCTCATCCTGCTTTAACGAGTCAATAACAATGCGCCTTAGCTCATTAATGATTTCGGCTGGTTGAGTTGTCTTGTTTTTTCCTACAATTTCGTGCAGGTAAGCTACCCCAAACATGCTCATAAACGCGCCGGGCACACCATGACGTGTGCAGTCGGCCGCCACAATTATGAGTTTGTCCTCAAGGTCTTCCACCCAATAGAAATCACCACTAACGATGTCACGCGGTTTGAGCATGATAAAATGCTCCGGCATCACCCGCTCCAAAAATTCCGGTTGTGGTAAGCTGGCAGATTGAATCTTTTGTGCGTATTGAATGCTGTCGGTCAGTTTTTTATTGACCGTTCTGATTTTATGAATGAGGCGTTGGTTCTGATCGCGAGCCATTTTAATGGTTAGCTGCGTTTTGACACGTGCTTTTAATTCAAGAATATTAAATGGTTTGGTGATGTAGTCGATCGCACCAGCTTCAAACCCCTTTAAGATGCTTTCTGAATCTGTTTGACCTGTTATAAAGATGATCGGAATATCTTTTGAAATTTCATTGCTCTTAAGGATTTTGCATACTTCGTAGCCATCCATTCCCGGCATTACTATATCAAGTAATATTAAATCCGGTTTATTGCGTGAGAAGGCTATCTCCATAGCTTCGTCGCCATTTGTTGCAATGATCGTTTTGTATCTGGAAAGCGTGTCTTTAAGTATTTCCAGATTAACAACAGAGTCGTCAACCAATAATATGGTAGGATCGATATTCGTCATTTAAAATTTAGTTCAGCATCCATTTAAGTTACGTAAAAAACGGGTGAAAGTTTAGTTTTGTTGCACTAACTTCCTGGAATTGTCAACATATTCGACTTTACAAATTAAAACCGGGCTGCTAATTTCAAGTTTATTCTTCGAGATGTAAGATAGTTAGGTACGGCATACTGCCTGTTATGGATGTCTCTTACCCAAAAATATGAAATGGTATTGCTAATATCGAACAGGTTAAAAACCTCAAGTCCAATCCAGCAATCTTTGACAATGGTTTTATTTTTATTGAGCCATTTAGTCAAATCTTTTGAGAACCCGATGTCAACACGCCGATAGGCCGGCATACGGTGTGTAGCCATATACCTTGGCGATTGTGGCGGGCCGAATGGAAGGCCAGTTGCAAAAGCTAAATTAAGGTTGACCCTGAACGTTGGATTGGAAGGTAAATAATCCTGAAAAAACAAATTAAAAGATACTCTCTGATCGGATGGACGTGGAATATAACCCGGATAAATAACTGTTTCATTTCCATCTTCATCAGTTTCAATATAGAAGTCATCCAGAATGTCTTCTTCTGTTTTCATGATGGACAGGTTAGCCCATGATTCCACGCCTGGAACAAATTCACCGTTCAGTTTAAAGTCAACTCCGGTTGCATAACCTTTAGCGTTATTATAACCAGAGTAGCGAATACGAACATTGTCTACCTGGTATGGATTAAGATCTGTCATGTGTTTATAATAACCTTCGGTTGTAAATTTAAACGGACGGTTACGAATCTTAAAAATCTTGTCATATCCGGCAACTATCTGGATTGATTTTTGTGATTTGATATCCTGATTGAGTATCCCTGCAGGCGTTCGCATTTCCCGGTACAGAGGTGATTGATAGTATACTCCTCCTGCAAGACGATAGCGCGTGTTTTTATCAATGTTCGGATAGTATAAAATATTAACACGAGGGCTGAGAATCAACTCATCGTTAAAGTCCCAATAACTGGCTCTTAGTCCTGCATTGACAAGGACAAAGCCATTGGCGGTATTCATCTTTACTTCATCCTGCACATAAGCACTGACTCTGTTGCTCTCTGTCTGTAAATCCGCATTGTACGAATAAACCAATTTGACTTCTTTGTCCGAATAAGGTAATGAGTAACCCGCTGAATCGCGCATTTCCCATTCATTGATATAGTCCTTAAATACTTCATGTTGGTATTTCAACTCCCATGAAACAAGGTGATTGTTAAATGCATGCTTGCCTTGAATGGCTACATTCTGAATATTGCCAGATAGGTCATTTCGGGCATGCTCAAGATTGCTTCCGACTCCAATGTTTTGTATTCCATCTTCTTGAGGATTAGGGGTTGTGCCATCGAGGTTTTCAATATTCTGTAACCAATACTGCCCGAGAATATCATAGGTGACCTCTTCAAAAGTACGATAGCCCATCATTGTAAGTTTGTATTGATGATCAGCAGAAGGAAAGAGCTTTAATGAAACAGCCCCAAGCCCTGTCTGAAACTTATCCTTTTCCTGTCCTTCGAAATAGATGGTTAGTTTTTTCGCTTCATTAACAGTGCCGAATGACGTTTCACGATCGACCGGGACAAAGTCGTAGTTGTTTTGTGAGTAATAACCTAAAGCCTCGATTTGCCATTTATCTGCTAAACGATAGCTTAAAAAAGTTTGAGCATCAAAAAAACGGGGATTATAATCACCAGTTACATCGAGGCTTCCCAATAGATATTCATTGGTTTTATAACGAACACCTGTAATTGCTGAAAACCGTTGATTTTTCGACCGCCCTTCTATGTGTCCTGAGGCTCCTAATAAACTGGCACTAATGCTTCCGCGCAATTCTGTTGGTTGCTTATATCGAACATCCAGTACCGATGCCATTTTATCGCCATACTGAGCTTCAAATCCACCTGGCGAGAACTTAAGCGATGATATCAGGTTTGGGTTAACAAAACTAAGTCCTTCTTGTTGTCCTGAGCGAATTAAGAACGGGCGGTAAATCTCTATGTCGTTTACATAGATAAGGTTTTCGTCGTAGTTTCCTCCGCGTACACGGTATTGAGAGCTTAACTCATTATTTGAAGTAACACCCATTTGACTTTTTACCAGTGCCTCAATGTTTCCACCGCCAGCATCCGGAAGTCGGGTTGTGAGTTTGGGATCTATCGTTGTAAAGCTTTGGTCAGAGATCGTTCCCTGAACATCAACCTGATTGATATTTTCTTGTTTTAAACGGAGGGTTACAATAAGTTCTTTGTTGACGTTCTTAGTTGTTATTTGCAATCGGCTTGTTTCATACCCGATCGATGAAATAACAATTGTAAACGGTAATTCGGTTTTGGTTTTAAACTCAAAATACCCACTATTGTCAGTTATGCCGCCATCGTTAGCATCCTGAATTGAAATATTGGCAAAAGGAATAGCGACTTTTAAACTATCGTATACAAATCCTTTAAGTATTTTGATGTCATTTTGAGCACTGGTTATGCAGTTACATACAAGTAAAATTCCCAGTGTTAGTATTGTAGATTTTAGTTTCAAACTCTATAATTTAAGTGTATGATCCGGTTCGATTTAATCAAATTTTTGGGTTTGTAGTTGGATTACACTATTACCCCAAATCACTGCCAAATATACTAACGAAAATGATTCATTTTTCGTATCTTTACTATATGGAGACAAAAATAATTCATAACCACCCATCCCTAAAAAATACTGAGGAGAGATTTAAAAAAATACTCGATTCGTTAGTTGCTTCCTTCCAAATTGAAGGTATATGTTTTGAGGACGATGTGCTTAAGGAGATGGTTGAAAGAGTTGAAAAAGAAATCAAAAAATAGCTTCAATAATTCGTATCATCGGGGTGTAATTATGGTCAGCTGCTGATTGAACTGCAATAATGTATTCCTTAAACTGACGAAGTGTAATTTTATAAAAACCCAGAAAATCATATCCTTGTTTAATTGCCATCATATTGGCTAATATTCTGGCTACCCGTCCGTTAGCTTCTCTGAATGGATGGATGAATAATAATTCGGCATGCACCCGGGCGATATCTTCAATTAATTTAGTCTTATTTGAATAATAATCAGGTAAATGCTTCAGTATGTCATTATCAAATGTTTGTGTGATTTGTGGTAGGAATTTAGCTGTTGGAAATAGAAATCCTCCCTTAGTCATATTGACTGTCCGTAACTGGCCTGCAAAATCATAAACATGATTAAGTGATATTTGGTGTATGTTCAAGATGTAATTGAAATCAAACCGTGTATTGCTTGTTAAGCTTTCTAACAGTATATGTTGGGCCTTCAAAAAACCTTCAAACTCCACTTTATGAATTTCATCAAGAGAACTTATGCCAAGCAGGTTCGGTAGAACTTCATGTTGGCCGTCATCACCCGGTATTTCATATTTCGAATGAAGATAAGGCATAAGCGTTTTTTTTTATGAGGGAACATTAAATTAATTCTAAAAAAAATATTTATCAAGAGAAAAGTCATGTTGGCCATCAGTAATATTGATTTTATCTTTACACAGAGACAATTTACAGAATATTTAAACGACCTTATGAAGCGTAGTTTTATTACATTTTTATTAGTTGGGCTGTTGGCAATATCATGCAACATGAAAGAGGCCATGAAGAAAGCCAAAGACAGACAACTTGCCCGGGAACAAACGGAGGAAACAATCGATTTTTACTCTGACAATGTTCGTTTTGTTGATGGATTGGTTTCACCTAAAGAGTTTAATCGAATGTTGCAAGATTGCGACACGGCCCTTGTGTTAGATGCAAGACCTGCTGAAAGCTTTCGTGGAGAACCGTACATTAAAAATGCAATTCCAACGTTCAACAGGCAAGTGCTCAATGATACCTTAAGGAAACTGCACCCTGATCATTTGATAATGGTTTACTGTGGACAAGAAGTTTATAGCCCATATATGGTAAAAAGGTTGATACAAAAAGGTTTTAATAATGTATACGAAATGCAGGGAGGCCTGATATATTGGAAAAAGCTGTTGCTACCTCTTGTTGATGAAAACGGGAAACCTTATCAATATACTAAAACACAATAGAAAGATGAAGAAAGTACTCATTATGCTGCCGGTTCCTCGAGAACCTTTCGAACAAATATTATCAGATTGGGAATTAATTTATCCCGATAAAGAGTCTTTTACCGAAGATGAGTTGATAGAAAAGGTGGCTGACTGTGAAGCTATTGTTACAGTGTACGGTAATAAGTTATCAAATAGAGTGATTGATGCCGCACCAAAGCTTAAGATGATTGCCAACTTTGGCGCGGGATATGATAACATTGATATGGACCATGTTAATTCCAGAGGTATAGTTGTAACAAATAGTCCTGATCCGGTTACTGAGCCAACCGCCGAATTGGCAATGGGGTTAATGATTTCAGTTGCCCGCAGGATGGGAGAGATGAATACCATATTGAAGAATAAAGAAGCACTTCAATGGGGTGTGATGCGCAACTTAAGCACAACACTTGTTGGAAAAAAACTTGGTATAATTGGTATGGGAGCTATCGGTAAAGCTTTGGCCAGAAGAGCTGTGGCATCTGGTATGAGTATCGTATATCATAATCGTAATAAAGTAGATCAAAAGATAGAGCAGGAATTGAATGCGTCTTATGTTTCTATGGATGAGCTTTTAATGTCATCTGATGTGGTGTCTCTTAATATGCCGCTTACGCCTGAAACGATAAAGTTAATTGGCAAGGAGGAGCTGGTGAAAATGAAATCATCGGCATACCTGATAAATACGGCACGTGGTGCTGTGGTTGATGAAGAAGTATTAATAGATGCTTTACAAAAAGGTGAAATAGCAGGAGCCGGACTAGATGTATTCGAAAATGAACCAACTATCCCGAATGCTCTTCGCGAGATGAAAAATGTAGTACTGATGCCGCACCTTGGAACAGCAACTGTTGAAACGCGTGGAGAAATGTCAGCATTAGTCGCTGAGAATATTAAAATGTACTTTAGTAATCAAACACCACCGAATAAGGTAAACTAATGGTGTGGGTGTAATAGAAAACTTCTAACAAATTGTTATTATTGTTAATGTGTTGATACAGTGGTAGAACAGATCGAAGTAAGATTAGGTGAATATAAGCGAGGTTTCCATTTGATAACAAATGAAATAGTTTCGCAATTACCGGAACTTCCTGAATATGGTCTTTTGCATATATTTATAAAACATTCATCTGCCGGATTAACACTTAACGAGAATGCGGATTATACTGTACGTGAGGACTTTGAAACCGTATTTAATAAATTGGTTCCTGAGAATGATCCTGATTATCAGCATACACTAGAAGGACCTGATGATATGCCAGCACATATCAAATCCTCATTAGTTGGTGCTTCCGTAACCATTCCTATAACTGGTGGCCGCTTAAACCTGGGAACATGGCAAGGAATTTACCTGTGCGAATTTCGTAATTACGGTGGATCGAGGAAGTTAGTGCTTACTGTTTATTCATAATGCTGGTATATTAAAAGTGCTATGGCGCATGTGATTTGCAGGATTTATCACATGATAGTAATAATTTGTAATTAAGAATGGTTACAAATTATTACTAGTGACCGAAGTCATTAATAAAGGATACAGATATTTGTTACTTGCGAGCAGAATATAATGTAATAATATAAAACCGAATAAACACAATGCAAAAGTTATTATTATTAGGAGATGAGGCAATTGCACAAGGGGCAATTGATGCAGGGATGTCGGGGGTTTACGCTTATCCGGGAACGCCATCTACTGAGATAACTGAGTACATTCAGGATTCAAAAATTGCCAAAGAGCGCAATATTCACAGTAAGTGGTCAAGCAACGAGAAAACAGCCATGGAGTCGGCTTTAGGTATGGCTTATGCCGGTAAGCGCGCTATGACTTGTATGAAGCACGTTGGTTTGAACGTAGCAGCAGATGCATTTATTAATGCAGCTATTACTGGTGTAAACGGTGGTTTTGTAGTGGTAGCAGCTGATGATCCATCAATGCACTCAAGCCAGAATGAGCAAGACAGCCGTGTATATGGTAAATTTGCTATGATTCCAATTCTGGAGCCTGTTAACCAGCAGGAAGCATATGATATGACTTACGCTGCATTTGAAATGTCAGAAAAGTTCAACGTGCCTGTAATGATTCGTATTACAACACGTTTGGCTCACTCACGTGCAGGTGTGGTTCGTAAAGAATTGAAAGCAGAAAGAGAAGTAAGCTTACCAAAAGATCCAACACAATTTGTATTGTTACCTTCGATTGCTCGTCGTAACTATAAGAAATTATTGGAAACTCGTCCTGATTTAGAAAAAATCTCAATGGAGTCGCCATACAATACTTATACTGATGGGCCTGATCGCTCATTAGGTATCATCGCTTGTGGTATTGCTCATAACTATTTGATGGAGAATTTCCACGATAGAGAATTAAATAACCCGGTGTTGAAACTATCGCAGTATCCAATGCCACGTAAGGATATCGAGCGCATGGTTGAAGAGTGTGATCGTATTCTTGTATTAGAAGATGGTTATCCGGTAATCGAAGAGTTATTAAAAGGATACCAGGAAGCTGGAACTCCAATTACCGGTCGTTTAGATGGTACATTGCCAAGAGATGGTGAGTTAACGCCAAATATTGTAGCTAATGCTTTAGGATTCCCATTTGAAGAAGGTGCTGATGTACCTGAATTGATGGTTGGTCGTCCACCGGCAATGTGTAAAGGATGTGGTCACATTGATGCTTACCAGGCCTTAAATATTGCTTTAGAATCATATGGACCGGGTCGTGTATTTGCTGATATTGGTTGTTATACACTTGGTGCGCTTCCTCCATACAATGCGGTTAACTCTTGTGTTGATATGGGAGCTTCAATCACCATGGCTAAAGGTGCGGCTGATGCTGGTTTAGTTCCTGCAGTTGCTGTAATTGGTGATTCAACTTTTACTCACTCAGGTATGACAGGTCTTTTGGATGCTGTTAACGAAGGTACACCTATCACAGTTATTGTTTCTGATAACTACACAACTGGTATGACCGGAGGACAGGATTCACAGGCTTTAGGTCACTTAGAGCAGATTATTGAAGGTATCGGTGTTGATCCTGAGCACATTCGTGTATTCAAGCCAACGGCTGCTAACCTTGATGAGATGGTTAATATTATTAAAGAAGAATTTGATTACCAGGGCGTATCTGTAATTATTCCACGTCGTCAGTGTATTCAGACTTTACGTAATAAGAGCCTTGTGTTAAAAGTTAAAGAATTAGGATTGTAATAATGTTGAACTGCTTAATTGCTGATTTGTGGAATTGATGTCTGCAAATTAAAAGATTAGAGCAAGGAGATAAATGACAATTCGACGAATAAACAAATTCTCAAATTAACAGTAATTATGAAATCAGATATAGTTTTAGCAGGAGTAGGAGGACAAGGTATTTTGTCTATTGCTGCTACAATAGGAATGGCTGCTGTAGATAAGGATCTTCACCTAAAGCAGGCAGAAGTTCACGGAATGAGTCAGCGCGGTGGTGATGTTCAGTCGCACTTACGCGTTAGCAGTGACCCGATCGCATCAGACCTAATTCCAAGAGGTAAAGCAGATATTATCTTATCAGTAGAGCCAATGGAATCATTGCGTTACCTTCCTTATCTTTCGAAGAATGGATGGTTAGTAACTAATACTACACCATTTGTAAATATTCCTAACTATCCGGAGATGGAAGTGGTGATGCAAAAGATTGCTGAACAGCCAAATCACATTGCTATCGACGCGGATAAAATTGCAGCTGAAGTAGCTACAAAACGTTCTTCAAACATCGTGATGTTAGGTGCAGCTTCTCACTTTATTGATATTGAGTTTGAAGCTTTGGAAGAAGGAATCCGTAAGATTTTCGAACGTAAAGGTGATGCAATTGTTGATTCAAACATTAATGCATTAAGAGCTGGACGCGCAGCTGCCGAAGAAATTTTGGCAAGCCGCAACTAAGCGCTCAATCAGACATAAGAAAACGGTAAAGCCGGTTGCAGCAATGCAGCCGGCTTTTTTGCGTCTAATCATTTGCTGTGGGGTGTTCAGGCAATTTGTAAGGGTCTCCGGGTGACG
>DIYS01000016.1 GCA_002429115.1 Saccharicrinis sp. UBA6048
CACGAAAGGATTCGTGCGGCAGCAATACAGCAATCGAGCAGCTGACTATAGGTTTAACAAATCCATCCTTTTATTGAATAGTTTAAGCCTCATTTAAAGCTTTTATTAACTTTGTTAGCGCCATAATTCCGCAAGCGGAATTTCACAGCCCGCAGATAACGCGGATTTTCGCTGATTGTATTTTTGCCCCAGTCTGCTACAGGCAGGCATTTTGGTGAAATAAGTCCCATTAAACGGAACAAATTCTGCGAGAATAAGCCTAATCAGAGGGAAACAGAATAATTTACAGATTTTAGTTTGTACTTAAATTGATCATTCACATTCAACTATTAATATGAAAAAGCTGGCAAAAATAGTATCAGGTATTGTAATTGGTTTATTTCTAATCCTTCTCGTACTTCCTATTGTTTTCAAAGGAAAGATTAACTCTATAGTTAAGGAGCAGATCAATAATAATGTAAAGGCGAAGGTTAATTATGCCGATATTTCCTTATCGTTTATCAAGCAGTTTCCGAATATAAGCTTTTCAATTAATGACTTACAGGTTGTTGGAGTCGATGCCTTTGAAAATGACACCTTACTATCTTTGGGCGAATTTTCTACGCAGCTTAACCTTTTTAAAGCTATTTCAGGAGATATTGTTGTTAACTCAATTCTGATCAATGACCTGGATGTAAATGCCATGGTTAATGCGGATTCATTAGCTAATTGGGACATTGCCAAAGCGACTGAAGCGGAGGAGGAAGCGGCGAATACAGATGATGAAGGTTCTTCGTTTAGTATTGTACTGGAATCGTTTAAAATGAACAATACAAATATTAGCTATGCAGATGCTACTGCAGGCATCAAGTCAGAAATAAAAGGCCTTAATCTGGATTTAAGCGGAGATATGTCTGAGGTTCTAACAAACCTTCAGCTTGAATCAGTGATCGGGAAGCTGTTCGTGAGTTATGAGGAGACCATGTACGTCAATGGCGCTTCCCTTGGTTTATCTGCCGGTATTCGTGCCGATATGGACAATATGATCTTTTCATTTCTGGAGAATGAGTTGAAGATTAACCGGATGGGCTTAAAGCTGGATGGCTCTGTTCAAATGAAAGAAGAGGGCTATGGATTGGATCTTACTTTCGGGACGATTGATACAGATTTTAAAAATCTGTTGGCATTGGTACCGGAACAATACCTGAGTGATTATGAAGGCCTGCAAACAGAGGGTGACATCTTGTTTGAAGGCTATGTGAAAGGTTATTATCTGGATGAAGAGCATTTGCCGGCTTTTGACGTTAAAATGAAGGTGAATAATGGGATGGTAAAGTTCCCGGAGTTGCCTGAATCCATCAGTAACATCAATGTCAGCCTGAATGTAAGCAATGAAGGAGGCAGTGCAGACAATACCATCAGTCAATTGGAGCAATTTCATTTTGAGCTGGCTGATAATCCGTTTGATGCATCATTATTGGTAACAAACCCGGTATCTAATCCGGCGTTTAAAGGTCAGGTTGATGGTGCGATTGATTTGAATTCGCTGGTCAACGCTATTCCGCTTGATAGCTTCGATATAAAAGGATTGGTAGAAGCACAGTTTGTTGTGGATGGTGATTATGCGATGGTAGAAAAGGAGGATTATGAACGTATCAATGCTTCTGGATTTATCAACTTATCAAACTTTGCCTTTACGAGTCAGGACTTGCCTCAGGGAATGCTTATCAGGGAAAGCAACATGGTGTTTAATCCTAAAACAGTAGAGCTGAGATCATTTGATTGTACAATTGGCAGGAGCGATTTTGATCTGAAAGGTAAGCTTGAAAATTATCTGTCGTATGCGCTTAAAGATGGTGTTTTAAAGGGGCAATTATCGCATCATTCAAAGTTGATTAACACCAATGAATTCCTGGCCTATAATAGCTCAGAAACAGCTGAAACTCCAGAATCTGAAGAAGAAATGGTGTTGTTTGAAGTACCAAAGAATCTGGATTTATTGTTACAATCGCGTATTAACAAATTAGTTTACGATAAACTGATAATCAACAATACACAAGGCAAAATTACTATTGCCAATGGTGTGGTTAAGCTAAATGGCTTGCAGATGAACCTGTTGGACGGTAACCTGACAATGACGGGACAATATAATACGGCTAATATTAAAAAGCCTTTTGTAGATTTCTCGTTTGAAGGCGCTGAGTTAGATTTAAATATGGCAGCCAACTCCTTCAGTGTGGTTGATACCCTATTGCCAATTGCTAAAAATACAAAAGGCCGGGTATCTCCAAAGTTTAAGTACAACAGTCTGTTAGGAGCTGATGCCAAGCCGGTCATGTCATCTATGAATGGAGGTGGCTGGTTAAGATCGAAGCAGGTGGAAGTGTCAGATTCCAAGATTCAAAATTCACTGGCAGCTACGTTTAAAAGTGATAGTTACAAAACCATGAGGGCGGAGGATTTAAACATCAACTTCATCCTCGACAAAGGTAATGTGATTGTTAAACCTTTTAAAACCAAAGTAGGAGGTAAGATGGTGGAAATTCAGGGGACTCAAGGCCTGGATCAATCCATCGATTACAAGATTACCATGCCGGTATCGCGCAAGGAAGTGGCCAAAATTGCTGGCTCATTTGGATTTGCTTTACCAACTTCAGGTGATGATTTGGTGGTAGATGTTTTGGTAAAAGGAAGTGTGCAGGAACCTAAATTAGGCTTTGACCTGGATAAAGCCCGTAAGCAAATTGAAAAAGACCTGAAAAAAGAAGGTGAAAACCTATTAAAGAATTTACTGAAAGGTTTTTAATTCTTGGAGATATTTGAAGCAATTGCCATACGCAAACAGCCTTTTCAGAACTTTAATAGCTCGCTTGTATAAGCTCAAACTGCGATTAGTAAACAAAATAGTGGCATTGGTGTAATCAATTTTCATAATTGACGAATATGCCTTTATTTTACTATTGATAATAAAATCGCCTTACAGCTTTATTATATATGAGAATAGCAGTAATTACATCACAGGAATATAATGACATTGATACGTATTCAACTGAACTGATTGAGGCTTTAAATCAATGGTGTGCCAACAAAGACAGCGTTGTACGATTTGATGTTGGTAAGTCATTGGAAACAAAAGCTAACTATATAAATAAAGGCAGTTTAGAAGATATTTCCAATACGGCAAAACTGATTAATTCTACCTTTGATGCCTGTTTGTTACAGCACCATACATCTCTGTTTGCTGGATATTCTGGTGATTTAGTCCTGGCCTTTGCCAAGCAGATAAATATTCCGCTTTATACCTTTTATCACGATTTAAAGAGTAATCCGGATAAAAAGGAAAGAAATGTAGTTAACCGCCTGGCCTTTCTGAGCAAAGCGGTATTTGCGTTTAGCAAAATATCCATCGAGTTTTTAGAGCATTACTATAAGCTTAACCGCGATCATATTAAACGCACAGAATATGCAATTCCTCTGTTTGAAGAGTTGGATAAGCCATCGTTATTAAATAAACTGGATATTTCGGCTTCCGGATTAATTGTAAGTTGTGGCGAATTAAACGATGACTATGGTTTTAAAACCATTGTTAATTCGTTGCCATCTATTGTGCAACGACTTGGCGATGCACGATTGCTCATACTTTATTCGGGCAAGGATGATGCGGATTATATCAATTCCTATTACAGGATAGCCAATAAGCGAAAGGTGGGGCAGAATCTGATAGTTAAGCACATTGATGAACTTGATATGGGCTTGCATCAGGTGATCAATGCGGCCGACGTGTATGTTTCAGCCAATATCGATTCCAAACAGCTAAATAATATGTTTCTGACCAAAGCCGTTGGAGCCGGAGCCTTGGTTATTTCATCATCGACCTGGGTGGCCAAGGAATTGACTGAAGATCGAAAAGGGGAGTTGTTCTCAATCAAATCTTCATCGGAATTAAGCAAAGTATTAATCGATGTATTAAATAATGCCGATGTCAAACAAGAGTTGCGATCAAACGCTTCGTTGTATGGATCGCAAAACTCATGGGTTGTTATTGGTAAGCAGCTGCTTGAGGTGATTGAAAAAGACAGATTGGGCAAAGGGGGTGATTCTAATGAACGTGGCATAATTGAAAGTTTGCCTGTTTTAAATTTAAAGCACCTGAACTCATTAATGGTTGAGCCTGGTATTTTAATGGAATCCAATTTTGGCATTAACGACCTGAGCAAAGGCTATCGCCTGGATGCCTGTGCGATGGCAATACGTGTTTTTGCTAAGGCTTTTGTATATGGTAAGGATGATTATCTCATTGGGAACGTTAAGAAATTAGTAGCGCTCGTTAATTATATGTTGCCTGATAATAGCAACTGGTGCAGCCACATGCATTTTGACCGGTCGATGACAAACGAACTGGACGAACTTGCCTTGGGTAAAACGGTATGGGCGATGGCAGAATTGTATGCCTGTTCAGAGTTTTCTGAAATAAAGGAAATTGCATACAAAATATTCACATCCATATTGACCAGTGATCGTCTTATGTCAATCCAGGCAAAAGCGTACGGACTGATAGGCCTGACACACTTTTTAAAAGTTGAGCGAACGAATACCGATCTGATCGACTTATTTCAGGCCTGGACGAAAGATCTCGAACGATTATTTCCTGCAGATCCTTACAAAAGCTGGCAGTGGTATCAGGATGAGATACCAGGCGAAATGGCAGTGGTGCCATTGGCATTATTAAACGCTGCTTCATTAACGTCTAATAAAGAAACTCTGTCGATAGGTAAACGAGCCATTCGTTTTTTAGAGAAGCATGTGACCATAGAAGGCTATTATTCACCTAAAATTATAGGCCTAAGTTCAACGAATACAGAGGTGAAAAATCCGGAAGTATATGCCGAAGAAGCTTACCTCTTAGCCGCGGCGTATTATCAGCTTTGGGTAATAAGCAAAGAAGAGCGTTATATGACGAAACTAAATACCATCCATAGTTGGTATCTGGGCGAAAATACCTTGGGCAAATCACTGTATGACTCTAAGGATGGCGCTTGCTATAAGGGCTTTAGCGGACGTACTGTGATGCCGGCTAAGAACATCTATTCAACAGCGGCTTATTGGCTATCGTATTTTGATGTGCTAAGTGCACATATTGAAGGAGTATAAACAAAGTGTGATCTTAGCTATTGAAAATAAACAGAACCTCTATTAGTACGTTAGAGGTTAACTGTTTATCAATTTCTCAAGAGTCAATTATTAGAAAGTCGGATTATTATTTCCAATTTCTCCACCAGTAAGTAACATCAGGAATCTGGAAAAGATGTCAATTGGTTGTATAGCATCCCAATGTTCTGATAGTTGACCATCCTTTAGTTTAAAAGTGTCGGTAATTATAAAGCCTTTTTTCTCATTACCTCTGTGCTTGGCTTTCATAGTTGTATGACTGTGTAAGATGACATAATCACCATCGGTAAAAATCTTTTTTACATCGAAGGAATATTCCGGGAAGCGTTTGGTCATAGTTTTTACATATCCTACAAGTCCTTCCATCTCATTGGGTATTGCCCTGTTGTGTTGTGTGTATGAACCGCCACCATATTTTTTGAGCGTGTAATCAAAATCGTGCTCATTCATCAAGTGCTGAAAAAAATCAACAACAACTTTAACGTTTTCTGTTTCCTGTGGTGTCCAATTATTTTGTAAGTAGTTGTTTATATCAATTATAGGTCTTTGTTCATTACTCATCATTATTCGTGTTTAAAAGTGATTGTTTGTATTTTATGTAATTCTCTTTTATCTGCTCAAATGCTTCTTCCTTATTTGCTTCGGCCCAATCCAGTTTTTCATCCAGATTCATACCAGGATTAAAGGCTATAACCTCCTGTTTGCTCCAAAAAGTAAGTTCCATTATAACAGGAATGAGCGTTAATCCTTTCGGACTTAGAGTATAGATGTTAGCCTTCTTATTGGTAGGCAGCTTTTGTTTATTAATGATTTCAAACTGTTCTAACATTTTTAATCGTGTAGAAAGAATATTGGTAGCAATGGCTTCTGTGCTTTCAGTGAAGTCCTTAAAAGTATTTTTCCCCTCAAAGAGCATTTGTTTAATGATTACCAGCGACCATTTATCGCCAATAATATCTAATGCTGAGGTAATTGGACATTTACAGCGAAAGATGTTCTTCATAATTATTAGTTTTTACTTGCAAAACAAAAGTAATGCATTTATTTTTGCTTGCAAAATAAAAGTAAAAATTAAATTTCAATCAGATGAAAAAAGTGTTATTAACGGGAGTATCAGGCTATATAGGCTTACACTGCGCAGTGGAGTTGTTGAAAAAAGGTTATGCCGTAAAAGGCACCGTAAGAAGTTTATCTAAAGCCGAAGAGATTACTAATACCATTAAGAAATGGGTCGACCCTCAGGGAAACATTGAATTTTGCGAGCTTGATTTGCTAAAAAACGAAGGCTGGGATGAGGCGGTATCGGGTTGTGATTTTGTGATGCATGTGGCCTCACCGTTTTTCTCTAAGATTCCGAAAGATGAAAATGAATTAATCAGACCTGCAGTTGAAGGCACGCAGCGTGCGTTAAAAGCTGCGCATAAAGCAGGAATAAAACGTGTGGTGTTAACCTCTTCAATGGTGGCCATGTTGGGTGATATTATCGGCGATGAGAATATTGGCAAAAACAGCTGGACAAATGTGAAAGCTAAGAATGCTACCGCGTACTTAAAAAGTAAAACATTGGCCGAAAAAAGTGCTTGGGAATTCGCTGAGGCCAATAACTTAGAACTGGTAACAATCCATCCTGGACCGGTGTACGGACCAAACCTCTCCAATATTTTATCCGGAGAATCGATGACCTTATTTAAGCGCATTATTACCGGTGAGCTAAAGCAAATGATTCATGCAAGCATCAATATGTCGGATGTAAGAGATGTGGCTAAAATTCATGTATTGGCATTAGAAAACGAGCATGCCACAGGGCAGCGTATTGTTGTTGCTACAGAACAAGCTCATTCGTTTCAGGAGATAACACAGTTGTTAAAAAACAACGGATATGAAAAAGTTGGGACTGGTGTCGTTCCTAATATAATGGTAAAAATATTAGCCACTGTCAATAGTGAGATGAAAGGCATGCGACCATATGTTGGCAAGAAGTATAAGGCGAGTGTAGCTACTACAAAACAACTTTTTAACTGGGAACCAATCCCGTTTGATAAAATGGTGTTAGATACTGCCGAATCTGTGCGCGATATTTTAAGTGCTCAGAACTAGATATTTCAAATCCGCTTAGCGCTTAAAACGCGCTTAGCGGGTTTTTAAGTCTATTGGTACAGAGTAGCGTCTCTATAAATCCAGCATCAGCTCATCAATAGATGTATCTTCTTCTGCTAGCTTTTTATTGATGCGGTGTTTCGTTACTTTCACTGTGGTTGGACTTACTTTTCTGATATTGGCTATCTCTTTTGTCGACAATTTCAGCTTGATGTAACCCATAATTTCTATCTCACTCTTGGTTAGTTTAGGGAACCGTTCCTTCAGTTTTTCTTCAAATTCAGAGTTGACCTGATCAATGTTTTCCTGTAACTGACTTCTTTTTTCGTCAGCATCAAATTGAATATTCAGATCAGCAATAAAACTGCCCAATTGCCTTTTAACAGTTTCCCCTTGGCTTTTATGGATATTTTTAAGTTTATCAATTAATTCAGCTTTAAAGGATTGCCTCAAACGATTGTCGATAATCACACGCGATAAATCATTCTTTTTGTGTGTCAGGCTAAACTCCAGATAATCCTTCTCTTTTTGAAGTGTTCTGTATCTGTCCGTCAGTGCAAAGGCCAAAAGCAAAACCTCGCACAAGACGCCAATGACATAAAAGTTATTGGTGAAACCATTGTTTGGAAGTACACCGGTGTACATGAGTGTCATCGCCATCAGACCAAGCAATGAGCATATCCAACCTGCTAAATAATACCTGGCATGCACATTCCCCTTTTTTAGCGCCATAACACCTGCATAAATAGCAATAATCGAAAAAGAGAAATTTGCATAAACTACTGATTCGTGATGGATCTGTTTGCCGTATAATCTCAGGATGCTAACGATTGTGGCTGAAATAAAAGAGGCCAGCGATGAAGCAATCATTAAATAATAACTGACTTTGTGGCTCTTTCTCAAATCCAGAAAGCGTATACTGAAGTTGGAACTGGCAATAACGTAAATGACGGTTGGCCATGCTACAATATAAGGCGACCAGTGCGTAAGACCATCGGGAAGATTGAAGGAGAAATAACCTCTGATAGCGAGAACGGCAAGTCCGGTAGCAATATTAGCCAGTATGTAGTGGAAGTACACATTGTCTTTTACTCTTAGTCCGATAAAAAAGTTGAAGATGGTAATGATTAGAAGACCACCTACGAACAGGCTAAGAATACTCGCTTCTCTTAAGTCGCCCTTAGTCAACACCTCCTTATTAACGATTGAAATATCAAACTGACGACTGTATGAACTAATTACCTTAAGATAAAAAACAGTAGTGTTTTTTGAAGCTAAGGTGACCGGAAAACAGCTGTTGTAACTATTGAAGGCTCGTTCGTCTGGAGAAATATGGGCACCTGTTCGAATGCTATCCCATTGCGCCTCCTTATTAATGTATAAAGTAATAGAGTCCAGTAAGTATTTACTTAAGTGCACTATTCTGTTGGCATCACTATCGTTGGGGTTGTATACACTGAATTTAAACCAATCAACCGCGTTGTTGTAGCCAATGTTGATGGTGCTGTAATCATTCTTTTCAAACGACATTGATTGAATTTGCTCAATTGTTAGCTTACTTTCAGAGTCGTGGAATAATTCAACTTCACTGCTGATTGTTTGTTTTTCTTCATCCGTTAATACAATGGTTCCTTGTCCTAAGGCGGAGAGACCAAATACAAAACTTAGCAAAAAATACAAGTAGAATCCTTTCATTAAATACTTACTATAAATCACAATTTCACCCCGGAGATGTTGTTGCTGGTTTACTCAGAATATTACTCTTAAAGCACGCAAAGGTTATAAAAAAAATAGAAATCCCTAATAGAGACAAGTATAATCCGATCGAAAAAAAACAAATACAAACCTATTTTATCAACCAAGGGTTCAATTCTCTATTTGATTCTATGACATGTATTTAGTAAACTATGTAACCTTTTGAAACTCCTCTTAAACCTTTTGCAACGTCTATTTTGTCACAAAAGGAATATCCTATTCGTAACCTCGCCCAACGAAAAAAAATCATATGAGGGGAACATTTATATTTTTTAGTTTAATACTTCTATTCGCTCAAGGGCTAAGAGCGCAAACGGGCGAATATAAAGCTGGAGATGGTGCATTGGAAAACAGAACATCTGGAGATTACAATACCGTGGTTGGTGATTCTGCTGCGTATTATACCACTAGCAGAAGTTACGGTTCATTCTTTGGCTACCAGGCAGGTTATAATAATAATAGTAACGAATCCTTCTTTTTCGGATATCAGGCAGGTTATTATAATTCTACTGGTATAGACAATACTTTTCTAGGTTTTAGAACAGGCTTTTATAATACAACAGGAGATGATAATTCCTACTTTGGTAATGGCGCCGGATTTAACAGCACCACCGGTGATGATAATACTTTTATCGGTGCTGAAGCAGGTTTAAGAGCAACAGAAGGAGATGATAATACTTTTATAGGTAATGCAGCCGGAGGAAGTTCTTCTTCCATCTATACTAATAGTACTGAAACAAGTAATCCAATGACTGGTTCCGATAATACCGCTGTTGGAGCTTCAGCGGGTTATAGTTTAACGACCGGTTATAGAAATACCTTGCTTGGAGCAGAAGCAGGATATGATTTAACCACAGGCCATCATAACACCTGCATTGGAGATTCGGCCGGTATAGATATTGATGAAGGTTATTACAATGTGATGATAGGACAGGGGGCGGGCGCTTGCACAGAAGAAGCCGATGGTAGCACCTTTGTCGGCGCACAGGCTGGTTGGGACAACAACAGAACAAATGGTACTGATAATGCCAATTACAATACAGCATTGGGTTATAGAGCCGGCTATACAAATAGAGAGGGGTCAGGAAACGTACTGTTGGGAGCTTTTGCCGATTTTGAAGGATTAGGTAATAGCTCCAACAATAGATATAATGTAGCTATTGGATACAATACCGTTGTTGGTAAAACAGGTGCTTCCACCAGTAATGGAGCGGATGGTGTTATTATATTAGGAGCCAATACCTATGTGAACAGAGATTATGGAATCGCCATTGGCTACGAAAATTCAAATGAAGGAAACAGAAGCATAAGTATAGGTTACAATCTGGATATTGCTGATGGAGATGATGGTGTTACTGCACTTGGTTATAGTGGTAAGGTGAGCGGTGATTATGTGACTTTACTGGGTTCGCAGGCTACGGCCTCTCACCAAGCTACAGTAATTGGAGCAGGGGCAATAGGTGATACAGCAAGTATTGTAATTGGCTCCTCGTCAGTGGCTTCTGATTATTCTTTGGCTATTGGTAATATGGCAGAGGCCAATGAGCAATATTCGGCAGCCATTGGATATAAGGCAACGGTTAATCAGTCCAACAGTTTTGTGATTGGAGGATTAAACAGTACTGAGCGAATGACACTTGCAATTGGCACCGATGCACCTAACCTGAATGCCAGTATTGACCTTTCGGAGAGTGATAAAGGCTTTTTGATTAATCGCTTATCAGACACAGATTTGACAAGCTTCGAGAGTGCCTTGACGAATACAGATAAAGGCATGATGGTATATGACAGTACCTCCAATCGATTAAAAATATGGGACGGTGTAAACTGGGCAATTTCAGGTGCACAGAATTTGAGTTTGATAGCCAATACACTTTCTATTTCGGATGGAAACTCGGTTGATCTATCTGATTATTTAGATAACACCGATGCACAAACACTGACACTGTTGGATAATACACTTTCTGTATCCAATGGTAATTCAATTGATTTATCAGCTTATCTGGATAATACCGACAACCAAGAATTAAGCATTGCAGATAATGTACTAAGCATTTTCGGTGGAATAAATACAGTGGATCTATCAGCATATTTAGATAATACGGATGCACAGGATATTTCCTTTACCGGCACAAATCTATCTATTGAAAACGGTAGTACGATTGATCTTTCAACTTTACAGGATGGTACAGGTACTGATGATCAAACGCTTGCTTTATCCGGTTCTTCACTAAGCATTGAAGATGGCAATTCGGTTGACCTATCCACTCTTCAGGATGGTTATGAGGCTAATACCGATGATCAAACAATTTCTTTATCGGGAACATCACTAAGTATTGAAGATGGAAACACCGTTGACTTATCAACTTTAAAGGATGGCTATGAAGCTAATACGGATGAACAAACACTAAGTTTGACAGGAACCAATCTGACAATATCCGGTGGAAATACCATTGATGTCAGTGCATTGCAAGATGGTTTTGAAGCGAATACCGACAGACAAGGACTTTATATGGACGATGATCATTTTCTGGGTATTGATAATTCTGATTTCGGGGTCTACCTGACAGAATATATGGACAACACCGATGAGCAGCAACTATCTCTATCCGGAAGTACTTTATCAATTGACAACGGTAATAGCATTAATCTTTCATCGTTACAAGATGGAACTGGAACTGATGACCAAACTCTTTCTTTATCAGGCACAACCTTAAGTGTTGAAAATGGCAACACAGTCGACTTGTCAGCTATTCAAGACGGTTATGAGGCCAATACAGATGAGCAAACCTTATCAGTCAGTGGTACATCATTAAGCATTTCAGGAGGTAATACAGTGGATTTGTCTGAAATATTAATAGATCAACAAACACAAATTGAAGAGTTGGAAGACAGAGTGGCAGCATTGGAAGCTCAAATGAGCAGTGTTTTGGAAACATTAGGTTTAGCTACACAATCTCAAATGAAATCAGCTGTTAGCAAATCTGAACTGTTTCA
The DNA here is from genome assembly GCA_002429115.1 of Saccharicrinis sp. UBA6048. GTDB lineage: Bacteria > Bacteroidota > Bacteroidia > Bacteroidales > Marinilabiliaceae > Carboxylicivirga. The sequence continues at coordinate 11,998 of DIYS01000016.1, forward strand.
GAATACACCCAATCCTGTCAGTGGATTAACCACCATCAGCTATTACCTGACACAGCAAAACGCCGGTGCACATGTCAGCATTTATACCCTAAACGGAACCGAAATAGAACGCTTTGACGACCTGGCAACAGGAGATGGTGAAGTACAATGCAATACATCCGCATATATGTCAGGTACATACCTCTATTCATTGTTTGTGAACAATGACTTAGTTGATACCAAACGGATGGTGGTGAAGTAAGCCATTAGAACAGGTCTTGAATCAGAATTATATGAAACAAATCTATAATCGAAATAAGATGAATAAAGTAAGAGCCAGTATTGCACTGCTTGTATTATTGATGGCAACATCCATAACAGCACAAAACGAATTTATCACCACTTGGGAAACAGATAATTCAGGAACTTCCGGTGATACTGAAATCACAATTCCAACACACTCGGCTTACGCCTATAATTACGACGTAGATTGGAACAACGATGGAATTTTTGATGAGTTTGGGATAGTCGGCAGTACTACGCATGATTTCAAAACTGTTGGTACCTATACCATCCGAATAAAAGGAACATTTCCTGCTATATATTTTAATAATAACGGTGATAAAGAAAAGCTAGTTGAAATTAACCAGTGGGGTAATATAAGCTGGCAAAGTTTCAACAGAGCATTTTTCGGCTGCTCTAATTTAGCAGTTGTAGCAACAGATGCCCCTGATTTATCAAACGTAAGCGATTTATCATTAGCTTTCTTAGCTTGCGATCTTTCAAGTGGTGATTTTTCGAACTGGGATGTTAGTAGTGTAACTGACATGAGTGGAATATTTGTTAGTGCAGCCGTTCCTGCTGGTATTGGCGAGTGGAATGTGGGCAATGTTACTAATATGAGCGAAATGTTTTCAAGTGCATCTTTCATTAGTCAGGATCTCTCCAGGTGGAGTGTAAGTAAGGTGACCACCTTCGAAGGCATGTTTTCTGATACCGATGATTACATGGGCGATATCAGTCAGTGGGACGTAAGCTCGGGTGAGGAGTTTGCAGGTATGTTTGAATCAGCAACCTTATTCGATCAGGATTTGAGCAACTGGGATATGAGCAAGGCAACTGATCTGAGGTGGATGTTTAATGACGCCGGATTATCAACTGCCAATTATGATGCTACGCTAAAGGGCTGGGCACAGCAAACATTAAATAGCAATCTTAGTTTAGGTGCAACAGGTATTAGCTGTTGCCAATCTAAATCGTGGCACGATATACTAACAGGAACATATGGCTGGACCATTAGCGATAATGGACAATCGTGCCAGGCAACAGACTATTTTATCACCACCTGGGATACTTTTAATGATGGAACAACCAATACTACTTCCATTCGCATTCCTACCAGTGATATGTATAGCTACAATTTTGATGTAGATTGGGAAAATGACGGTGTGTTCGACGACTTTGGCGTTACCACAAGCATTACCCATGATTATTTAAGTGCAGATGAATATCAGGTAGCCATACGTGGTAACTTTCCTGCCATAGCTTTTAACGGAGAGGGCGATTGCGAAAAGTTGGTAAGCATTGATCAATGGGGAACCATTGAATGGGAAGATATGCACAAAGCTTTTGACGGCTGCGTCAACCTGTATTTAAATGCAACAGATGCTCCTGATTTATCGGCCGTAAGTGATATGTCGTACATGTTTTATGATTGCACTGTTTTTAATGGAGACATTAACCACTGGGATGTGAGCAACATCGCTTTGTTTTATAATACATTCGGAAATGCAACAGCTTTTAATCAGGATATATCCTCTTGGAATGTTGAAAGTGCAGAAGATATGTCTTCCATGTTTTATGCTGCCGAGTCATTTAATCAGGACATTTCAGACTGGAAGGTTGATAATGTTACAGACATGACAAACATGTTTTACAGAGCCAGAGCTTTTAATCAGGATATTAATGCATGGAATGTAGGCAAGGTAACAGAAATGGCAGGCATGTTTCGCGAAGCTGATGAATTTAACGGCGACATAAGCTCTTGGGATGTAAGTAATGTTACCACTATGGAAAGTATGTTTCGTAATGCAGGAGCATTTAATGCTGATATTAGTAAGTGGAATGTTAGTAAGCTAAACACTATGGCAAGTATGTTCTTTACTGCGAGCAGTTTTAATCAAGATATTGGCCATTGGAATACAAGTTCTGTAAGCAACTTAGGCAAATGTTTTACGGTAGCCAGCTCCTTTAATCAAGACTTAAGCAAGTGGGATGTAAGCAAGGTAAGCTCTATGAGTAATATGTTTGATGGAACCGCATTATCAACAGCCAACTACGATAAGCTACTACAGGGCTGGAGTGAGCAGGCTGTAAAGTCAAATATAATATTCGGTGCGATGGGTAAAAAGTATTGCCATTCTGCATTGTACAGAGAAAAATTAGTTGCAGATATGGGTTGGACCATTACCGATGGTGGTCTTGATGAAGATGAGGCTAATTATTTTGTCACCACATGGCTTACTGATAATGCAGGAACTTCGGCTGATACCGAAATTACAATACCAACTAATCCTTCTTTTACCTATAATTACGATGTGGATTGGGATGGCGATGGTGAATTTGATGACTTAAATGTTTCTGAGAATATTACGCACAATTATGGTGTTGCGGGTACTTATAAAATTCGAATCAGAGGCATCTTCCCTGGCATGTATTTCAATAATGGTGGCGACAAAGAGAAACTCATCTCCATAGATCAGTGGGGAACCATCTGGTGGGAAACAATGGAAAGTGCTTTTAACGGATGTACCAATATGACTTGTCTGGCTTCTGACGTGCTAGATGTTTCATGCGTAAGCAACATAGACAATGCCTTCTTGTCCGCTTCATTATTTGATGTAAATCCGGGTGCATGGGAAGTCTCCAATCTGACATCTGCACAAGATGCTTTTAAAGGTACCGCCTTAAGCCACCATAATTACGATAACCTCTTAAGCGGATGGGCTTCACAAACAGTTCATACCGGTGTATCGTTGGGAACCATTAACAATACCTACTGCATGGGAACTTATGGACACGATGTGTTGACCGGAACTTACGGTTGGACCATTAACGACCTTGGATCATCATGTGATGAGGCCAACTACTTTATTACAACATGGCAAACGGATAATGCCGGTACCTCTAACGAATCATCCATTACAATTCCATGTAACAGCAACTACGATTACTTTTATGATGTTGACTGGAATAATGATGGGATATTTGATGAATTTGGTATTACAGGTGATATTACACATGACTATGCAGAGGCAGGCACATATACCATTCAAATTCGAGGCGCATTCCCGGCCATTTACTTCGATTATGAAGGTGATTTTGAAAAGTTGCTATCAGTAGACCAATGGGGAAGTATTCAATGGCAAAGCTTGGAATCGTCCTTTAAAGGGTGCACCAACCTAAATATTACGGCCATTGATGCGCCGGATTTAAGCGAGGTAACAACGATGGAAGAATGTTTTCAATATTGTACATCGTTAACTGCCAACCTAAACAATTGGGATGTATCCAACATTACCAATATGTATGAACTGTTCGAGGATGCAATAGCTTTTAATGGTGATATCAGCAATTGGGATGTATCATCAGTAACTAACATGGGCGATTTGTTTGAAGGAGCAACTTCATTTAATCAGGATTTAAATAATTGGAATGTTTCCTCTGTTAAGAAAATGAGCGACATGTTTAGAGAGGCAACATCTTTTAACGGGAATATTAGTTCCTGGGATGTTTCCAATGTCGAGGACTTTAGTGAATTATTTAAATACAGCGAATCTTTTAATCAGAATATTAGTGGCTGGAATACTTCAAATGCCCTGGATATGAATAATATGTTTTCAGGAGCAAGCTCCTTTAATCAGGATATTTCATCGTGGGATGTTAGTCAGGTAAATTATATGGCGCAGATGTTTAAAAACGCTAGCTCATTTAATCAAAATTTGGGCTCTTGGGATATAACAGGCATTACACATTCTTCTTACATGTATGATATGCTTAACTCAACCAACTTATCTTCGATTAACTACGATGCAATATTACAAGGCTGGGCAAACCAGACTTTGCTTACAGGTATTGATTTAGGTACCATATCAGCCTCTTATTGTGCAGCATCAGAAGCCCGGGCAACTTTAATCAATACTTATGGATGGACAATAAATGATGAAGGTTTGGAAAACGAAGCACCAGTGCCAAATGTAGATGTATTGGCTGATATTATTGCTGAGTGCGAGGTGACAGAAATAACAGCTCCTACTGCAAGCGATTGTACAGGTATAATTACTGCAACACATAATTCATCATTGCCCATTACCACAAAAGGTACCACTATAGTTACCTGGACTTACGAGGATGGCAATGGAAACACAAGCATACAAACACAGAATATAGTGATTGAAGATGCAAGCAGTCCTGAGTTGACATGTGTGAATGATGTAACAGTTGCGCCGAATAGTGGCAATAACTATATAGTGCAAGGGATAGAGTTTGACTTATTAGATTACGGTGACAACTGCGATATAAAATACATCAGCAACAGCGTCAACGCTGAAGAAACACTGGAAGGTGAAGTATTGCCTTTGGGTGATCATATCATTACCTGGACAATAGAGGATATGGCCGGAAATGTTGAAACATGCAGTTTTACAGTTAGTGTTAGCACGGTAACCAATACTAAAGATGTTAGAGGAGCTGATGCCATTAAGGTATACCCGAATCCAAGCAATGGCATGGTGACTGTTGAGTACTATACCGATCAGGCTTATCTTTTAAATATCTATAATTCGGCAGGAATGCTGGTAGAGCAACAATCGGTAAACAAAAAACAGCACCAGTTGAATTTATCGCACCTGGAAAATGGAATCTACCTGGTACAAATGATAGTTGACCAAAAAGTGTACAATACCAAACTGGTTAAGCAATAAGTGCATTTTTAATAATTCGATTTTATAACGAAGAGGCTTTATTTTAATGAAAGCCTCTTTTTTTTACATAAAAATGAAAAGTGAATGAGCTCCATTTGTAAACAACAAAGAGGTATATCCCTTTATACTTATTGTAGAATGTCGTTAAAAGTCTTATTGTACCAACAAAAATCACCCAACTATAGAATAGTCGTGCAATAAACAAATTAATCATATAGACGTTTGAATAATAAGTCTCTGACTATTAGAATGAAGAGGTTTGTTTTGTTGTTGTTGATTTGAAATGTCGCTAATACAATGAAGTATGCTCATAATCCTGATTCTATATTTGGTGTTGGCTTTCGCTTTGTTTTTGATACCTGCAAAACTATCAAAATTCAAACCTCTACTGATTGCGTTTTTTCATTTGTGTCTCTTTGGGTTTTTTATGACGCATTTGCCGGATGTTGCAGCTGGTAAGTCCATTGACATACACCAGCAATGGATACCTCAACTGGGATTAAATTTTGAATTAAGGCTCGATGGGCTGAGCATGGTTTTCGCCCTGCTTATAACGTTTATTGGCTTCCTGATTTTTATATATGCGCTTACTTATATGAAAAGCTATACCGGAACCACTAAATTTTATTTCTACCTGACACTTTTTAGTGGAGCCATGCTGGGGCTAGTGCTTTCAGCCGATTTTATTCAGCTCTTTATGTTTTGGGAGTTAACCAGTGTATTGTCTTTTTTGCTTATCAGTTACTTCAATGAAAACGAACAAGCTCGTAAAGCAGCTTTTCAGTCATTGTTTGTTACTGGTTTTGGTGGGTTATGCCTGTTCGCAGCAATAATTCTAATTGGTAGTATCGTTGACAGTTATTCTCTGTCAGAATGGTTGGAAAATGCGCATCTCATTAAAGAGGATCGCAGGTATTTGCCAGCTTTAGTTTTAGTATTGATTGGGATATTTACCAAATCGGCTCAATTTCCTTTTCACTTTTGGCTACTGGGTGCCATGCAGGCACCAACACCGGTCAGTGCTTTTTTACATTCTGCTACCATGGTCAAAGCCGGGGTGTTTCTACTGGCACGCTTGTATCCAATACTGGGTGGTACACCCGAATGGACGCAAGTAGTATCTCTCTTTGGAGCACTCACCATGCTGACAGGTTCCTACCTTGCCATTACCCAAATTGATATAAAACTAATCCTGGCCTATACAACCATTAGTGCCCTTGGTGTTTTGGTTCTTTTGCTGGGGATGGATACACAACAGTCGGTTAAAGCAGCGATGGTTTTTCTGTTTGTTCATGCGTTCTATAAATCGGCTCTGTTTATGCTGGCTGGTTACATCACCAAAGAAACAGGTACCAGGTCGATTGATAAAATAGGCGGATTGATAAAGACTTCGCCCATAGGATTTGTCATTGCGATGATTGCTCTATTTTCGATGGCGGGATTGCCACCTATGCTCGGTTTTATTGGTAAGGAATTGATTTATGAAGCCAAATTTGATTCGCCGTGGATGTCTACAGCATTACTAATCATAGGAGTCACTTCTAATATCTTTATGGTCACCATTGCCTTTCTGTTTTTATTCGAAGTCTTTCTTGGGCAGGCCAATGAAGGCCAGAAAAAGTCAGATAGTTCATACAAGTTCCTTCTGTTCAGTCCGGGTATTTTGGCATTGTTAAGCCTGGGGTTCGGCCTCTTTCCCGATTGGCTTACACAACTGGTAGGACCAGCCTTAAACATTATAAGGATGGATGATGTGCAGATAAAATTGAAACTGTGGCATGGTTTAAACCAGGTATTTTTTCTCAGCTTATTTACTGTAATGGTGGGCGTATTGCTTTTCATCCACATTTATAAGCACAAGCAAGTAATACGGGTATGGCAGAGGGTAAATAACCGGATATTTTCCATCAATTTCACTAAGGTTTTTTCCTCTGGCCTCGATAAGTTTATTGCCTTTTCCAGTAAGAATACCCAATTGATACAGCATGGATATAGTCGTTTTTATATCATTACAATAATTGTTTTCACCTCCATACTGTTGATTTTTCAATTATACATTACCCGTGGATGGGAAATCGAATCAACTTTTACCCTTCAGCCATTCTATATTTCCGGACTTGTGCTGATTATTATGCTATCGGTGTTGATGAGTGTTCTTTCAACGCATCGATTGTTCACCATTATAGCTATGGCCGTAACGGGTTATGGTATTTCACTGATCTACCTTTACTACAGTGCAGTGGATCTGGCAATAACCCAAATAATTATTGAGACTTTAATGGTAGTGATGTTTGTGCTTGTGCTAAGGCGATTACCAAAATTTGCAAAACTCTCGAATCGCCGAACAAAAATGCGTGATGCTTTTATAGCATTGGGCTTTGGGCTTATTATGACCTTTTTGGCATTAAAAGCTATTAATGTGGATTTTAATCCTTCCATATCAGACTATTTTGTCGATAATAGTGCTTTGAAAGCTTATGGCAAGAATGTGGTCAATGTTATTCTGGTTGATTTCAGGGCTTTGGATACGCTTGGTGAAATAACGGTACTAACCATTGCTGCACTGGGAGTTTATACCTTGTTGAATGTTAAAAAGACGAAGAAATGAATTCTATTATATTACAACTGGCTGCAAAATATTTAAAGATATTGTTCTTGTTATTCGCTTTAATTGCTCTGATAAGAGGGCATAACTATCCCGGCGGAGGCTTTATTGGCGGACTATTAGCCGCCTTGTACATCGTATACGATAGCCTTGCCTTTACCAGTCAGCAAATCGAGAAGAAATTAAGAATCCATCCTGAGCAATACATAGGAGCAGGGCTTCTGTGTGCACTTTTGAGCTTCATACCAGGTATCTACTCCGGATCATCGTTGATGAAAGGTGTATGGCTTTCGTTGGATATTCCGGTAATTGGAGTTACTAAATTGGGTACGCCATTGCTATTTGATATTGGTGTCTTTCTCACAGTAATGGGAGTGACGCTATTGTTTTTATTCACCCTATCAACCAAAAGATAATGGAAATACTTCTATCAGCATTAACAGGTTTATTGTATGCCGGAGGTGTTTACCTGATCCTTCGGCGTAGCATACTGAAGTTCATAATTGGGATCATTTTTATGAGTAATGCCACCAACCTGCTGGTATTTTTGTCGGCGGGAATTGTGCCGGGACAACCTGCTTTTGTTGGTGATGCTCCATCTGATACAGAGTTAATGGCCGATCCTTTGCCACAGGCGCTGGTATTAACAGCCATCGTCATAGGCTTTGGAATTGCGGTATTTACGCTTGCATTGAAGTATAAGTTTTTCAAAGCCACTTCAACGGATGATCTTGATCAATTAACAAATACAGATGCCTAAGTGATGATAGAAACCGGACTCCCCATATTACTGCCTTTTGTGCTGATCATTGCATTGCTGTTTAGCAGATCCGCTGTTTATAGCAAATGGATAGGGATTTTGGGTGGTTCTCTAAATATGGTGGTGGCGATATATTTATTTTCACAATTAAGGCAGCACGACGTATTGGTTATGCAAATGGGAGGATGGGCAGCGCCATACGGAATCACCCTGGCTGTGGATTACCTGAGTGCACTGATGTTATTGGTGACAGCCTTGATTGTACTGGTTATAGCCATTTATGCCTCCCGTTTTATTGGCGACAAACCCGGTTACTCAAAATTCCATATCTTCTTTTTCTCACTCATCATGGGGGTCAATGGTGCTTTTATAACAGGTGATGTATTTAACTTTTATGTATGGCTCGAAGTAATTCTCCTTTCTTCGTTTGTATTGATTACCATGGGGGCAAAAATTGAACAGTTGGAAGGTGGTATAAAATACATGACCCTAAACCTGATCGCCTCATTATTGTTTCTGGCAGGTATTGGGCTGCTTTACGGTAAGACCGGCACCCTGAATATGGCGCACCTTGCCCGGATATTGAACTTTGACCAGCAGTCGATTCTTATGAATACCTCTGCCATGATGTTCTTTGTTGCCTTAGGTATCAAAGCCGCGGTTTTTCCTTTGTTCTTCTGGCTGCCAGCGTCCTATCATACACCAAATATTACGGTTACTTCTCTTTTTGCGGGCTTGCTGACAAAGGTGGGCGTGTATGCCCTGATACGCTTTTTTACCTTATTCTTCGTGCAGGACGTTGATTTCTGGCACAATCTATTATTGATAATGGCTGGCCTGACAATGGTGATAGGCGGTATGGCCGCAACCATTTATTTTGAGACAAGACGTATATTATCCTACCACATTATCAGTCAGATTGGCTACATGATTATGGGCCTCGGCATCTATACGCCATTAGCTATTGCCGGCGCCATTTTCTTTATGATCCATAATATCATTGCCAAAATCAATGCCTTCCTGGTGATGGGTATTGTAAGCAAAATTAAGGGAACCTTCTACCTTAAAAATATAGGAGGACTTTATAAGGAAAGACCATTTATTGCCATCCTTTTTATTATTCCGGCTTTTGCTTTGGCTGGTATTCCGCCGTTGTCGGGTTTTTTTGGCAAATTTATTTTGATCAAAGCTGGTATAGAGGACAAGCATTATATTGTTACTGCAGTGGCGGTTCTGACAAGCTTGCTAACCCTTTATTCGATGATAAAAATATGGAATGAAGCCTTTCTAAAGAAACAGCCAGAGGCTACTCATTTACCACCTAAAGTGAAATTGGGCATAAGTGAAGTTCTGCCGTCAGTGCTGCTTGCATTAGCCAGTATTTTGCTGGGGCTCCTCGCAGCACCATTCTTTGAATTAACACTTTCTGCAGCCAACCAACTGATGGACTCAGACGTTTATATTGAAGCAGTATTAAAGCGGATAGAATGAGGATTATTACAAAAATATACCTGGCGATAAGTTTCCTGATGTATTATCTGGTGAAGCTGATACAGGCCAATGTGTATATCGCCTATGATATTTTAACACCTAAAATGCATACCAACCCGGGATTCGTGTGGATACCTTTGCGGGTAACATCCGATATCGGTATTTTATTGCTTTCTAACCTTCTGTCAATGACCCCTGGAACCTTAACCGTTGATATCCGTCCGGATAAAAGCGAATTACTGGTGCATTGTTTATACAATGTATCAGACGGAAAGGTTGTCGATGAAATTGAAGAGATGCAGGATAAAATTATTACACTAACCTCTTAAGTTATGACTCAGAATATCCTGGATATAGCCGTTTTAATATGTTTTTTATGCATGCTGATAGCGATGTTGCTGGCGTTTGTTCGTTTGGTAAGGGGGCCCAGCATGTACGATCGTATCGCAGCAATTGATTTTATAGCGTCCATTACAATGGGATTTATCCTGATTTATAGTATTGTTATTAAAAAAAGCATGTACGTCGATATTGCCATTATCATTTCGTTAATCTCTTTTATCGGAACGGTAGCCATTTCTACCTATTTAAAACTTAATATTAAGAAAGATGAATGAAATAATTATCTCCATTTTTATTGTGATCGGCGCCTTATGGATTCTTATCGCCGCTATTGGGCTAATGCGTTTCAAAGATATATATAGCCGTATTCACGCCACCACCAAAGCAACCTCGTTTGGCTTGTTACTTACCATCATTGGCGTTACCATCTATTTTGCAACGTTCACCGTCGCCTTAAAGCTCAGCCTGATTATAATCTTTATTTACCTGACCTCACCTTTGGCTGCCCACTCCATTGCCAAATCGTATAAAAATGACAGAGATTCGAAGAAATTATTGTAACTTAAGTCAAGAACCTGAGTTCAGATTAAAATCTGAGCTATTAATTTTATGTCGAATTCAGGTTCAATAACCTCTCTGAACAGACTAACCCTTTTCGGCTTCGTATGACTGAAAAATACAGAGTCCTATCAGAGACGGTTATTTTCTTCCATGTGGGATATTGTGATCCTTTAGATTGATTGATCGTGTATTTTGTAAATTTTAAGCTATGAAACTCCTTCAAAATATCCTTGTAACTACAGATTTTAGTGAATCGTCTGAATATGTACTTGAAAGCTCAATCAGCTTAGCTAAGAAATTTGAATCTCAAATAACATTGATGCATGTTGTTTCCGATCACCACACGTCTTCCAAGTTAGACAAATTCATTGATGATTCTGTTAAGTCCCAATTGGATAAGCTGGCTTCAGAAGTTGAAGAGGCGGGTGTCGATTTGAAAAATAGTATCATTGAGCATGGGGTTCCTTTTGAAAAAATCATTGAGGAAGTTCAGATGAATGACTACAATGTGATTATGGCTGGCTCATTGGCAAAACCAGAAAATGAATCCTTTAAACTGGGAACCACCGTTGAGAAACTCATCCGAAAAAATCCGATACCGATATGGGTGGTTAAGCCTGAGCCCATTAAGAACATTGAAAAGATACTTTGTCCGGTTGATTTTTCAGATGCTTCACACAGGGCTTTAAATAATGCCATTACTCTGGCGCAGAGTTTCAAGGCTGAGCTATTTATACAGCACATATACCCACCAGTGAGTCTTTCGCCAATGTGGATGGAGGTGGATTTTCATGAAGAAAAAATGAATCTGGAAGCATCACAAGATGCTGAATTTCGTGAGTTTCTGGAGCAATTTGATATGAAGGACGTTTCATACACTAAAGTGACGACAGAGGGGATTGATCATCAGGAGATTCTGAAGCTTGTTAACGAAAACAAAATTGATTTGCTGCTGATGGGAACCACCGGAAAAACAGGATTAAGCCGGATTCTGATGGGATCGACCACCACCAAAGTAACCAGGGAGTTGCCTTGCAGCTTTATCACTACGAAAGCAAAAGATATTACAGATGACTTTTTTGAAAGCTACCTGAAATCGGTTGAATCAATCATCAATTCAGCAAAACAGTCCATGCACAATAAGGAATATGACAAAGCCATTGAAAAATATTCTATTGGCTTAAAGCAGTACCCCGATAATATTCCGATTTTGATGGGCCTGATTGAAGCATATCAGGCAACAAGCAATAAGCACAAGGTTGAGCATTACAGAAAGTATGGCCATGAAGTGATTGAAAGAACCTGGGGGGGCAAATATCTAAAAAAGATTAAGCTGTAACAGGGGGCAAAGCCATTTTATAAAGAAGATTTATGAGTTTTTAAGGCAGCAACTGCAGAAGAAGTATGATTCGTTTTTGTGAAAAAGATAAACGAAAGCAGTGGTGTGATTTGGCGAAATTGATAAGGATAAACTTCCACACAGTGCCATTCATCCAACTTTTAGAATTCAATTGGACGCAGGCTGTAAATCAATAAGTTATTTGTGGAAATTTTCAAGATAACGACCTTTGATACTATCAAGAAGAAAAGCAATTTCCCTATTAAAACATAGGTTGCAGAAGGCGCAATACAAGAAAGCTTTGACAACCGCATCTGTTTGGCTCAAGTAAAAAACGCATTACGCAGGAATTTACTAAATTTGGAAAAAAAGTAAAATGCAGAGGATTCTTGAAAGAAATATAGAAAAGCTGCGCGAATTGTGCCAGACTTTGAAAATAAAAAGGCTGTATGCATTTGGTTCTGTTGTTAAAGGTAATTTCACAGACGAAAGCGACATTGACTTTCTAATATCTTTTACTGACAATCTTTCTGTTGAAGAATATACACAGAACTATTTTGAGCTTCAATATAAACTAAGGGAATTATTAAAACGTGAAATTGATATTGTGACTGAGCGTACTTTATCAAATCCGTATTTTATTGAAAGTATAAACGAATCAAAGAAGTTAATTTATGAAGCGTGAAATAAAGAAATACCTCTTTGATATTAAGACTTCAATAGATTCGATCTTCTCATATTTGGGCGAAGAACGAAATTTTATCGAATACCAAAACAATAAACTACTAAGACGTGCAATTGAAAGAGAAATTGAGATAATTGGAGAAGCAATGAATCGAATTCTTAAAATTGAACCTACAATACAAATTGAGAACGCTCGTCAAATTGTGGACACCAGAAATTGGGTGATTCATGGTTATGACAAAGTAGATGATGTTGTTATTTGGGGAATTGTTTCAAAGCATCTTCCTAAATTAAAAGAAGAAATAGAAGCTCTCCTTTAAAAAGCATGAACCCGACTAGTCGCCATGGTGTAGCTACATAGACATGCTACTTTTTCACCACCTTCTTTTGTAATCATTTTTTAAGCTATTATCTTAATTGAGTTAATTAAAACAATGTGAATTATCTATATAATTTCTGTTTATGACTCAAATGATCACCTTTCTGTTAGTTCTTGTTATTGCAATTGGCGGATGTCAACAACCAACTCAACTATCATTTACTGTAACCGAGCACTCTACATCCATTGCCACGGTTGAAAAAGATCTAATAAATGGCTTAAATAAGGATCTTGACATTCAGCTGCAACAAGTGATTAAAACAGGCGGTTCAAACATAAACCTACAGGCTTTAAATGATGGTCTGGTGGATTTATCCATTGCACAAAATCCTTATTTTGAACCCAATGATCCTGGGTATAACTATAGCAATGTACGCGTGGTGCTGCCTCTTTACAGGCAGGTTTTAATGATGGTGTGTCCTGAGGAGATGAGCGGCACGAGCTTGCCAGATTTGCTTAAGGGCAAAAGGGTAGGGCTTGGACCAAAAGAGCATGTCGATGGGAAGTTCTTTGCACGACTGTTTGAATTATTGGGTGTGCCAGCAGGCTCATATACACCTGTGTATACCTCGTTTGACAGAAACATTGTTGGAGATAGCATTGATATCAGTTGCAACCTTACGGGTTTATTTAACGATCGAATTTCAGATATGCTGCAGTCAAATCCCGATTTGGCAATTTACAGCTTCGATGATGTGGCTCAACTCAACCAGGGGAGCATATTAGAGTCCGTTTGTATGAAAATGTGGACCACCAAACAGGCCATTATTCCTAAAGGTTATTTTTCGAACTATCAACAGAAACCCATATCCACCCTGGCATTAATGGGCTGCTTATTTGGTCATAAAGATTTGGATGATGAAGCGGTTTATCAATTGATTGAAAGTATTGCCAATAACAAGAATACCTACATCAAAATGAATCCTGAGCTAATCAATATTGATCCTGATTTTAGCGACAATTATTTCTACCCTTTGCACAGTGGGGCAATTATGTATAAAAACAAAGATAAGCCCACATTTATTGAGCGTTATGCAGAAGTATTTGCATTGCTATTGTCTGCCTTTGTTTTTTTGATAGGAATAGTACCAACCTTTAAAAGGTTTAGCGATACGATCAAGAAGAACCGGCTGGATAGGTACTATGTGAAGGTCTTACGAATTGAAAAAGAATCTTATAACAAGGATCAGAATATGAGCGCTGAACTGATCCGGCAGCTAAATGCCATAAAAAGCGAAGTGTATGACTTAATGATTGAAGAAAAAATTAAAGCTGATGAAAACTTTAATATATTTCTGAAGCTGGTTGAAAATACGCTTAAAAAACTGGAGTAGTGGGGTGAGGTATAGATCGGGAGTGTAAACTAAATCAAATGGATAGAAGCTGCAAATCAAGCCCCTAGGTGGGCGATATATAGCAGCATAGGGCCAAGTGTAACGCAGCCCTATGTAATAATCCTATCAATCACGCCGGTGCAATTCCTATTCTTGTTATCCATCGGCTTTAATATGCACCGGTATACACCCAAGGAAATAGCATTCACAGCGGTATTAAAGCACGTCATACACGCGCTCAAAATACCATTGACCAAAACTAATTAATACATAGTTGTAAAAGAATGTGAGCCGCCTTTGGGCGGCTTTTTTAGTTGGAAATTTCTCCTAAAGTATAATGTGTTCATATGATAAAAACTCTATAATTAACACATTATCAAACTGTACAACTATTAAAATATATGACTAAATTTAGTTGCCATTATTTGTTTGTAATTAAGAATCTAGGTCAAATGCGCAAAACTAAATTTAATAAATCAGTATTTTTTATTGATAGAAAAGGGATAAAAAGATTTCTATTTAAATGTTTGAATTGTAGTGAAAATGATGAGATAAAGTTTATTTCTAACTTTCCAAACAAAGGAAAATCAATAATATTTTCACATGACGATTGCTTCATTCCTGATAATATTGAAATTAGGTCATATGCAGAATTAAGTTATCATCAGGATGGCAGCTTATTGTGGAAGTTTCCAAAAAGAAAAGGTGAACAACCTCAAAAGTATTACAATCCTCATGGTGCTGGTAGTAGAAGAACAGCTTTAGATGATATTAAACTGTGGGAACCATTATTTCAAGGTAATATATTTCGTTATGAGAACTGTATAAATAAAGAAACTGTTGAATCTTCAGAATTAATTGATTGCAAAGAAATTTTCGACGAAAGTCCTTTTGAATACTACGTGCATTTAGGAAACTTGATTTATGCAAATCCTCCGAATAATAAATATGGCGAATATATTCATAGAATAAATGGTGTAACTGAAAAGCTCGATATGACTTTGTGGTTTAGAAAGTCTAAATATAGTGGTGTGTATCGTATGTTTGGGGAAAAGCAAGTTGTTGATGATAATAATAGAGTAAAGATAATTGAACCAAATTTTCCATTGAATCAATTTGGTGCATTTGAAATAGACTTAGGTTACTTGAATACTGCAGAATGGAATGCTGAGATTATTAGTGGACACATGATGTTGAACATGGGTGTTTTAATGAATTCTCAATCTAATACTTTTGTTTGCAAAGTATTATTAAAATATAATCCATATTTAAATCAAATTAAAGAATTACTGGGGTATGATAAGTGTGTATTAATTTCTCCAAAGTTTCATCATCAAAGTTTGAATATTAGTTTAGGTGGTATTTTCAAAAAGGGGAATGATACAGATATATTTATAATCTTAACAATTTAGACTGATATCGTTATATATTTTAGACTATAGTCCAATCGGGTAGATGGTCAGAGAGATAAAATAGAGTCTCTCTGATGCACCTCCCACACCACCCGGCATACGGATCCGTACCAAGGCGGTTCCCAGTACACCATCTTTTTTTAAAAAAGACGGTTGAATCTCGTTTTCAGTTATCCAAATGAGAAACATCACTCTCGCCTATTTTCGGATTCCGTCCTATCTTCCAGCGAGGAGCCTCTTCCGAGCATCTACAATAAATTCAGAGACATGTACGAGCGTTACGAAAAGGCTAATAGGTTTAAAACCCGATTGATTGACGTGGATAAAAGTTTTGCAGATGCTCTGGAAATGCACATGCGCGAAGTCGAGCTTTATTCATAAGGGTGCATATTCCGCTGAAAGCGG
>DIYS01000157.1 GCA_002429115.1 Saccharicrinis sp. UBA6048
ATTATAAAACGACGCGGCCCTTCCTTCGTTTCATCCACTAAACCAAAGTGAATTTTCATATAAGGACTCGACTCAAATATATTGATATAATGAAACTTAACCGGATGTGTAATAAACCACTTTACAATACCACTAAACACGTTCTTGGTATTCTCTTTCTCATCGTCTGATAAGGTATTCACGCACTCTTCTTCCACCTCAAACATCAACTGTTTGTAAATATCAATAATTAACTGCTCTTTACTTGTTATATGATGATAAAGTGTCCCTTTTGCAATACCTATTCGATCAATCAACTCATTAACAGAAGCAGAAAAGCCTTTTTCGACAAAAAGCTGCATTGCTCCAATATAAATCTCGTTCTTCTTACTCATGACAAATGTGTTTTAATTCCTGAGTTCTAAACTTCACATCAAACTCATACTTATAGGTATTGGCCGCGAAATTAAGATTTTTTTCACAAACCATAAAGAGATAATTTAATATGAGCTAGTCGATTAAATTATAGATATAAAAAACCCTTCCAGAATCAACTGAAAGGGTTAATATTTCTTTATAGTCTTTTAAGATTTATTTTTCCAGCTCTTTCCAGGCCAAAGCACTTGCCCCAACAATGGCGGCATCACCAGCTTCCAACTTAGAAGGCAATACCTTAATTTTGTTCTTAAAAATTGGCAATAAATGAGCCTCCATTGCTTCTTTTGTAGGTTTAAGAATCAGATCACCGGCCGCTAAAGGCCCTCCAAACAAAAAGATTGCTTCAGGACTTAAATGATGAATCGTATCGGCAATACCCTGCCCCAGGTACTTACCTGTCAATTCAAATACCTCATTAGCTACCTTATCACCATCCATAGCCGCATCATATATCATTTTCGATGTCAACTCATTATAAGAGTATTTTGCCAATGGACTGTCAACCGCATTATATTTTGCCAATAGCTCAAAAGCGGTACGTTTCATTCCGGGAGCTGAACAATAGGCTTCAAGGTGTCCATGCGCACCACAACCACAAATACGACCACCAGGAATCAGCGTCGTATGTCCACACTCGCCGGCAAAGCCATCGTGACCATAAACCAAATCACCATTAACAACAATGCCACTTCCAACACCTGTTCCAAGCGTATACATCACAAAGTTTTTCATGCCTTTGGCACCACCATAGATCATTTCTCCAATGGCTGCCGCATTGGCATCGTTCGTTAATGCTATGGCATTGAGGTCAGGGAAATGACCACGCAATAAGCGAACAACCTGAACCACACCTTTAAACGATAAGTTGGGTGCATATTCAATGGTTCCGGTATAATAATTACCGTTTGGCGCTCCAACTCCTATACCAACAATCTCAATATTCTCATTCATCAGCTTAGCATTCGTAATCAATGTTTTGATCGCTCCTGCTAACTCATCTATATATTGATTAATATTGCCATGATCAGGCGTTGAAATATTATCTTTTGTAAGTACGTGACCTAATTCATCTACTACACCTATTGCAGTATTAGTTCCTCCTATATCTACACCAACTGATACTTTCTTCATTTGACTAGTTTTTTAAGCAATTATAAACTTTTGCATTCAATATGAATTCTTGATTTCAAGAAACCATTAACCCTTCTGGCGAACTTTTGAACCTAAAAGAGCATAGTATAAAATGTAAAGCTCACCTAGAATAACAAGTGTCCATGTCCAAGCCCAATTACCGCCTAAAGCATCAGCAATCATTCCTTGCACTAATGGTATTATTGCACCTCCAATAACACCAATCATTAATACGCCTGAAGCTTTAGAAGTGTATTTTCCAAGGTCAGCTACTGCCAATGAAAAGATTCCACCCCACATAATTGAATGTAAAAGACCAATTCCTACCAAAAACCATGGATTACCAGTTACCATAGAAATTAATACAAGTACTGTCGCTCCAATGGAAGTCACCGTCAACTGCACTTTTGCTGATATTTTGCTTAATGTACTACCAACCAAACGGCCTACTAACATACCGCCCCAATATAACATAGCCATTCGTGAAGCTGCTTCGGCAAAAGAACCACCTAACCAATCGGCATACATATTAATATTTGCTCCGATGGCAACCTCTACGCCTACGTAGAAAAAGATTCCAATCACACCAAGTTTTAAGTGAGAGAATGACCAAATGCTTTTCTCCAACTTCTCACCTTCTTCGTTAGTAGTACCTTCAATATTAGGTAGTGTAAGTTTGCTTACAATCAGAACTACGATTGCAATAGTTATGGCTAACAAAACAAAAGGAAGTAACACCTGATCGATTTTCACATCGCTAATAGCCACACCACCAAAGACAATACCCGCAACAAAATATGGCGCCAGTGTTGTTCCTATTGAGTTGGATGATCCACCAATTGTTATTCGCTGAATAGAGCTGGTTCCTTTTACATCACAAGCAGTTAGATATGGATTAATTACCACCTGCATAATGGTTGCCGCTGAACCTACAACGAATGAACCTAAAAGGAAAATATAGAAACCTAATGGGATACCGGCAATTGCCAAAGCACTATCCATTGTTCCAACCCAAGCCGAACCTGCACTAATAAGAAGACCAAATACCATCAGGATTAATGCTCTGATCAATGTCTTCTTGTAGCCAAACTTATCAACCCATTTTGTTCCGGTACCTCCCATTACAGGATAAGCTAAAAACCAGGTAAACGTCACCAGGATTGATAATGTGTTTTTAATGGCCTTAATGCTTTCTGCACCAAGAAATGCTGATTCTAAAGGCTTTTGAAACTGTTGGAACACAACTGTTAGAAACCCAACAATGAAAAACAGGAACACCATTGTCAAAAATGGCCCTAAATAACTCTTTTGTTGATTCATAATTAAATTGTTAATACTTCGAGGGTTGATAAGACCCTCATCTGTTTGTTTGTGTATAATAAAAATTGAATTTTCTACATGCTTAGATCTTAATGGTGAATCATCGTCAACAATAAAAGTCACCTTTACTTTTAAAAGACAGGCAATATAATATTTAATGAAAGAATATCAGCATTTTTAATCCAGAAATATATCTATTAAAAACAGATATAAATTATCAGTTTACAAGCATAAAAAAAGCCACCTTGAAAGAAGATGGCCATGCGATATTTAAATTATTTATTATATCGTTATTGCTCCAGGTAGGTCAATTCGATTTCAAAGATATGAGACTTAAACTGCTTATCTGCAAGTGTAGAAGGCATCACTACTTTTGTTTTTCCATATAACTTCATGTGCAGAATTGCTTCATTTACTCCCAAATAAGCACCGGAATTTGCCGACGAACCAACCGGAAAAGTCGTAAAAGTAAACGGTGAAACAGAATATTCATTCGATTCTCTTAGTTTTTCTGCCGTCACCTCTACAAAAGTTGTATCCGTTCCTTTAATTACTGTATCATTCTGTAAAACAATTCCATAATTTGAATATCTAAAACCAACTTTTTTATAAGCTTTAATACTATCCCCGATACCAATTTTAGTATGAAACAACATCATTCCTGATTCAAATCGATGGTCTACAGTATCAATTGCTTCAGCTGACATAACTTCCAAACGTGTAGAGTCATTCCTGATTATCTCATTATAATAGCGATCAAGCAACGCTTGTTCTGCTGCAAGCAACTCTTTAGGATTGATGAAGTTGTTATTATTATTTTCGCAGGCAGTCATTAGAATAACAGCCACAACTGCCGGAATGAATATTTTCTTAATTGTATTGTATGTATTATTCATGCTAATTATTGTCGGTTTGACCAAGAGCACAAAGAAAATGATTTTTGTGCAATCTTCAAATCAATTTACTATTGTTTAGGGCCGGAAATGACCTCCACAACTTCCATATCTATTACTATAATCGATAATTTTGGGATTTTATTGCCATCACCCGCTATTCCATGAGCCAGATTCGGAGGCAAAATCAATTTAGCCACTGCTCCTTTGCCAAGTTTCTGAACAAACTGTTCCAGTCCGGATTCTACCTGAGCTTTTCCTACAGTTAGTGTCAGTAATCCATCCGTAGCTGATGAATAACATATGGTGCCATCCAATAGCTGAGTGGTGTAAGCCAGCGTCACCTGATCATTCATTTGAATGGTATCGCCCTGAAACGATTCGATAATCTGATAATAATACCCTGTGCCTGACTTGTGCATGTCCAGACCTTTATCTGCAATGTATTTTTCGATAACCTCGGCTTCCACCTTAAGCATCTTACGGTTCATCTCAATGAGCATATCAGGCGTCACTTTCTTTCGTTCAGATTGCTTCTCCTTACAAGCGACTAAAGCCAAACAGAAAATCGATATGAATATTAACATTCTAGCAAAAACCATTCTCAAGACAAAATTCATTTAATACCTTTTTAAATCGCTCTACCGTTTCATCCAGCTCAAGCTTAGATTCCCCCCCGGCTGCATTAAAATGACCGCCTCCGTTAAAATAGGTCTCACTAAATTTATTCGCCGGAAAGCCTCCGCGAGAACGAAACGATATCTTCACCAAATCTTTCTTCTCTGTAAATAGTGCAGATAAATTAACCCCTTCAATCCACAAGGCCTGGTTAACAAACCCTTCGGTATCACCGGGCTTAAAATTAAAACGCTTTAACTCTTCCTGACTCAACGATATAAAGGCCGCATTATTCTCAGGAATACGTTCCATCTTTGCTCCTAGCGCATGACCCAACAAGCGCATTCGGTCGAAGGAGTTATTATGAAATATCATGTGATGAATATGATCTTTGTTAATGCCCATTTGCAGTAAGTCGGCCACAATCAGGTAGGTCTCCGGCCGGCTTGAATTGTAATTCAGTGAGCCCGTATCGGTCATAATACCGGCATAAATACACTCTGCGGCCTCTTTAGTTATATGCTCTTTAAAGCCAGCCTTATTCAGTACATGGAACAACAGTTCACATGTAGATGAAGCCTCAGGAACACTGATTTGTATATCCGCTGTATTTGGTTCCGGAAACGGATGATGATCAATCATAACACGCGGCGTTTCATCCTTTTCAAACACCTCGCCCATCAATTTAATTCGTGATAAAGCATTAAAATCGACAAACACAATCAGTTCGCTTTCTTGTATGATAGCTGTCGCCTTCTTAATGTTTTTGTCATATATCAGAACATCTTCAACGCCATGCATCCAGTTCAGAAAGTCAGGAAATTCGTTGGGTGTAATCACCGACGCCTCTTTCCCCATATTTTTAAGCGTATTATACAATCCTAATGCAGAGCCCAGTGCATCACCATCCGGGTTGTTATGTGGAACAATTACGACTTTTTGACTGTTATGTATTTTGTTTTTGAATAAATCTATTTGTGATTGGTCTTTAATATTCATCTTATTTTATTATTGAATTTTACAAAGATATAGATTTTGAGAGACTAAAAATTTTGTATTTTAGGATTTGTAATTTTTTACCTTACACTAATTTAATCAGCTAAATATGGCAGGACTTAAAACACTCACCATGATTAAGCCGGGCGCTGTAAAGAACAAGCACATCGGCGCAATATTAAATATGATTGAAGAATCCGGTTTCCGAATTTCAGCCGTTAAATCACTGAAATTATCAAAAGAAGATGCCGAATCGTTTTATGCAGAACACAAAGAACGCCCTTTCTTCCCTGATTTGGTTGACTTTATGTCATCTGGCCCTATCGTCGCAGCCATCCTTTTAAAAGAAAACGCTGTAGAAGATTTCAGAAACCTTATTGGCAGTACCGATCCGGCAGAAGCCGAAGATGGAACCATTCGCAAACTATTTGCCGAAAGTAAAGCTAAAAATGCCATTCATGGATCGGACAGTGATGCAAGTGCCGATCGCGAAAGTCGATTCTTTTTCAGTGATAAAGAGTTATTGGAGAAGCATCCGTAGACATTGCCAATTTGTATAATCACTTTACTGGCTATTTGAAAAGCTTAAAGTGTGCGGTGCTTAATGCTCTGTACACTTTTTTTATTTCTAGCCTTTCTTCTCGGTCATCCGTCATCGGTCTTCTGTCCCCGGTCTCATAGCCTACCTTAAAACTATATCTTTCACAATATCTGCTCCAATCGCCTGATTCAGGTTGATGATAATATTATCTTTCCACATCATCAGTTCGTTGCGAATCACACTTGAAGTCAGCTCAACAAACAGCACACCATTTTTTATATACAGACGATGCGTAGCCCTCGCCACAACAGGTCCGAGCACCTCAGGCCATTTCTGTACCGCACGGCTTTCATGAATCCCTTTTTCCAGATTGTCCTGTTTTAGTGCCTCCTTAATTACGTCACTTATCTTTTGAGTATTCTTTCTACGCATTTGTATTTAATCTGTTGATTTGAGGATTTGTTGATTTGCTAATTTGACAAAAGTTTCTTGTGAAAGGCGTTTAATTTATTTGATAGTTCGTTTATTTCCTCTCGGAAAACACTTAATTCATGCTCATCAACAAAAGACAAATCATTGGCTAAGATCAATTGATTAATCACCTCTAACAAACTCGAAAAAGCAATTTCAATAAACCGTGCTTTGTCTTTATTAGAAATCCGACCGCTACCCTCTGCAATGTTTGATGATACAGAAACAGAAGCTCTTCTTAATTGATTTGTTAATCCAAACTGTTCATCTTTAGGAAACGAACTCGTTGTGTCGTAAATTTTCCTTACCAATTGACGAGAAAGCTGCCAAACTTCTAACTTTTCGAAACTATAGGTATACATGACTTAGTTATTTAGGTTAGTCTGATTGAACTTCAAATTAACGCATTAACAAATCAACTAATTACCTGTCCATTTGCCACATCAAACACCTTGTATTGTTTTCCTGTTCGCTCCACAATATCTACCAAATACGATTTATTTGTATCGGTGATAAATATCTGGTTAAAAATATCTTCTGACACTAATTGTAACAAGCGATTACTGCGTGCATCATCCAATTTATCGAAAATATCGTCCAGTAACAAAATTGGCTTTATGCCATTATGCTTATGTATAAACTCATACTGTGCCAGTTTTAAGGCAATCAGAAAGGTTTTCTTTTGTCCCTGCGATGCGATCTTTTTAATTGAATAACCACCCAATAACAGCTCCAGATCATCTTTATGAACGCCTTTTGTGGTGTAGCCAACAATCACATCCTTCTGACGAACTTCAGCCAACTGTGCTTTCAGATCACCATCGTGCAAATGCGATTTATAATTGAGCGCTATTTCTTCCTTGCCATCTGATATGTAGGCATAATATTTCTGAAAAACCGGTACCAGCTCCTTTATAAAGTCTATTCGCTTACTGTAAATCCGATTGGCCAATTGTTTCAGCTGTTCATCCCATAAGTCCAGCATTGAAAAATCGCGTGATCCACTCTCTTTGAGCTGTTTTAACGTAGCATTGCGCTGCAGCAACGAACGGTTATAACGCATCAGATCATCGAGAAAAGGCTTATCGTACTGCGAAATAACACCATCCATGTATTTTCGGCGCTGCTCACTCCCTTCGTTAATCAACTGCTCATCCGCCGGTGAAATCATTACCAATGGTAACAAACCAATGTGATTGGCCAGCTTACTGTACTCTTTCTTATTGCGCTTGAAATGTTTCTTTTGCGATCGTTTTAGTCCACAATAAATATGCTCGTCATCGCCCTGACGTTCATATTGTCCCTGAACTACAAAAAACTCCTGCTCATGCGTGATATTCTGACTGTCAATTGAATTGAAATAACTCTTGCAAAACGACAGGTAATAAAGTGCATCTAACACATTGGTTTTCCCCGAACCATTTTCACCAACCAGGCAATTAATTCCAGAAGAAAAATCAATTTCGGCCTGTACAATATTTTTAAAATTAATCAAATTGAGATGCCTGATGTGCATGAGAATTGGTTTTGTGCAAAAGTAATTAACAAGGTGGGATTGATCAAAGTTCATATCGATAATTTTTGCTCTTATGCACTATTGGTAAACATCAAATGTTAAACGAAGACGTTATATTTGTTTAGAGATAGACTTAATTATTTTATCAACAAGCCGTAAAAAGTCGAAATCCATCTTTTGTTTTTATAGTAAAACGATTACTTTTGGCATGCGAATAAAAAATTACTTAAAATGTCAAAAGAGAAACATACGCATCAAGACGATAGCTTCGAGAATGTGGAGAGCGCATTGAGTAAGACGGAGCACTTTATTGAAGAGAATCAAAATAAGTTAACTATTATAGCATTAGCTATCATTATTATAGTTGGTGGATACTGGGGAATGAAAAAGCTTTACTTTTTGCCATTAGAGCAAAATGCACAGAAGCAGATTTTCGCTGCTCAGCAGTATTTTGAGAAAGACTCCTTCAATTTAGCTTTAGTTGGTGATGGACAAAATGCTGGCTTCGAAGATATCATTAACGAATTCGGCTCAACGAAGGCTGGTAACCTGGCAGTTTACTATGCCGGAATTTCAAATCTTCACCTTGGTAATTACGAAGAAGCGATTGAATACCTGAAGGGTTTCTCAACAAGCGAAGAGATGGTTGCTGCGACAGCTACTGGTGCTTTGGGTGATGCTTACGCTGAGTTAGGACAGAATGACGATGCGATCGCTCAGTATAAAAAAGCCGTTTCATATGATAATGCATTAACAGCTCCAACTTACCTTATGAAGCTTGGTACTATGTATGAGACACAAGGTAATTTTAAAGCGGCTGCTGAAGCTTATCAGACCATTAAGGACGATTACAAGACATCGGCAGAAGCTCGTCAGATTGACAAATATTTGACAAGAGCTGAATTACAAGTAAAGTAATTTGAACTAAAAATATATAAAGAGGTTGTCTAATTAGGCAACCTCTTTTATTTTTGCACAAAACATAAAACAATGGCAACAAGTCTTAAAAACTTATCAGATTATAATATAGCTGATGTTCCTTCGGCAGCCGACATGAAATTCGGTATTGTTGTATCAGAATGGAACACCGAAATTACTGAGGCTCTTTTCGAAGGTGCATATAATACATTACTTAAGCACGGTGCGTCGGAAGACAATATTGTGAAGAAGTATGTACCTGGCAGCTTTGAACTAACTGCTGGTGCCAAATACCTGGCTGAAATGACTGATGTGGACGCGGTTATTTGTCTGGGTTGTGTCATTCAAGGTGACACACCACACTTTGACTTCGTTTGTCATGGTGTAACTCAGGGGATGACCTTATTAAATGTACAGTATCCGATCCCATTTATTTTTGGGGTATTAACAACCAATGACCAACAACAAGCACTTGATCGTGCGGGTGGTAAGCATGGTAACAAAGGTGATGAAGGTGCTGTAACTGCTATAAAGATGGTGCATCTGAATAAGTCGCTGAAGAATTAGTGATAGTAAAAAAGGAAATTGTGATATAGTAAAGCTCGGTAATGCCGGGCTTTTTTTTTACCGCAGAGTAAAAGGAGTACACAGAGGATTTACATACTGTGCTCCGTGCGGTTAAAGATGATTCCGAAGGAATTAATTCTTGTAATTCGCGCAATTTGCGGACAACACCTCTACAAAC
>DIYS01000072.1 GCA_002429115.1 Saccharicrinis sp. UBA6048
CGCCATAACAGGCATCACAGGCCATGTCACTCCTTCGCCACCGCCTACTTTAAGCGTACTTTCGGGGTGTTTAATAGCAAACAGTATTAAAACAATGGTGGTGATGCCATAAACCCACCAAGCTGCTTTTGAAGTTTTATTATCCAGGCCTTCAATTGTGCCGGCCGTGCGCTCGCGCCAGTAGCTATCCTCCTGATATACGGGTGATGCCTTGGGATTTCTTTTGACTTTGCGGGCATACCACAATATATAACTAAAACCCACCAGGTTGATCACCGCCCAGCAGACCAGTCGGTACTCAAATCCTGAGAATAAAGGCAGCTCGGCCAGTCCTTGTGCAATACCAATGGTAAAAGGATTCAACACAGCCCCGGCAAAACCCAGATGAGCCGCCAGGTACACAATACCAACACCGGTGATACTATCGTAACCCATAGATATGGCCAAAGGGATCAGCACCACCATAAAGGCGATGGTTTCTTCACTCATACCAAATACGGCACCGAATACCGAGAACATCAGCATAATGAGAATCAAGATCAGGTTATTGGCACCCAATGCCCTGATAAGCTTATAGCGATCGAGTTTTTTAACAAAATCGAGAAAGGAGATGATGCCCACATCAATAGCCCGTGAATCATTCATTATCCAGAACGCCCCGCCGATCATCAGAATAAAAATGATGATACCGGCTCCTTTTTCAAATCCATGCACCAAAGCAGCAAATACTTCCCAGGTCTGAGGCTGACTGTCGATGGTTTTAAACACCATCTGCGTTTGCTCTACACCATCAACAACGGTGGTTTCCTGCACGTACTCGCCTCCGGGGATAAACCATGTGGCTACAGCAGCAAAAACAATCAAGGAGAAAATGATAACGTAGGTATGCGGGACTTTTTTAAACATATTTCTTAGAATCAAGATGTGAGTATTGAATACAAAGATGACGCAATAACGTCATTTTTTAACAGGTCAAAAATAGGATTTTAGAATTAAAAGAGAAATGTAGGAGTTGAGTATGGCAATTAATCACCTCATCCTGACCTTCTCTTTAAAGAAAAGGGATCGTGCAGTTCGACAGTTCTACAATCTCTAAACCGATCAATACTTACTACAATTTACCCCTCTCCTCCGGCATCTCCCCTCATGATGGGAGAAACAACCACCAAGAGGCGTACAGCTACTTTAACACTCCGTTTAATTCGCGAATTGATAATGAACGATACATTTGCAAGCTGCACATCTCAGTTCAGCAAATCTGCAATTCGACAGTTCAACAACTTTTAAATAGTTAACTCTTCATTATACACTGTCAAGACTCGCATCTTAATTTACAGCTTGCTTATAAAGCTGCGATCCTTTCTCTTTAACTCTGAACTTTCCACATTTCGGACTAAGGACTAAGGAACTTCGGACATCTCCTTACTTTAAAAATTCCAATTGATTAAAATCATAGACATGCTTTCGACAAATGTCCTACTTTTAAATCCGTAAAAATCAGATAAACAAAGCTTGATGAAACACTTATTAATCAAGAATATAAAGCAACTGGTTCAAACTGAAAAAGAGAACCAGCCATATATTGCCGGAGCACAGATGGCGCATTTACCAGTTATTGATAATGCTTACCTTTTAATAAAAGGTGAATATATCAATGCCTACGGCAAAATGAGTGAATTGGACGAGTCGGCATTGCCTGCAGATATTGAGGTGATAGATGCGACAGACCGTTTGGTATTGCCAGCGTGGTGTGATTCACATACGCACCTTGTGTATCCTAAGAGCCGCGACGTAGAGTATGTGGATAAGATCAAAGGATTGAGCTACGAAGAGATTGCTGCCCGTGGTGGTGGCATTCTGAATTCAGCTAAACTAATGGCTACGGCCAGCGAAGATCAGTTGTTTGAAGATGCGATGGTTCGCCTGGAGGAGATTATCAAATGGGGAACGGGAGCTGTTGAGATCAAGAGTGGTTATGGCCTGACGCTTGATAGCGAATTGAAAATGCTTCGTGTGATCAAGCGCTTGAAAGAAGCCAGTCCATTAACGATTAAATCTACGTTCTTAGGCGCTCACTCTATCCCGATGGAATACCGTGGTCAGCAGGAGAAATATGTTGACTTGGTAATTAACGAGATGCTGCCAGCTGTGGCTAAAGAAGACCTGGCGGATTATGTTGATGTATTCTGTGATGTTGGTTTCTTCACCGTGGAGGATACGGATCGTATATTAAATGCCGCCGCTAAATACGGTATGACACCTAAGATTCATGCCAATGAGCTGGATTACTCCGGTGGTATTCAGGTGGGTGTAAAATACAAGGCTCTATCGGTAGACCACCTTGAGTTTACCGGTGAAGAAGAGATGAAAGCTTTGAAGGATTCGGGTACGATGCCTACCATCTTACCGGGTGCTGCTTTCTTCCTGAACATGGCCTATGCACCGGCACGTAAAATGATGGAAGCCGGATTACCAGTGGCCTTGGCGTCTGACTTTAACCCGGGTTCATCACCATCGGGTAATATGCAGCTGATCATGGCGATGGGTAGTGTTTTATACCGTATGTTGCCTGAGGAGGTAATCCACTCGGTAACTAAGAATACCGCTTATGCAATGGGTGTTGATAAGGAATTAGGATCGATCTGCGTTGGTAAAAAAGCCAATGTGGTGATCACTAAGCCTATTCCGGGTATTGAATACCTGCCTTATGCGTATGGTGAGAATAAGGTGGAGACGACAATTTTGAACGGAGCTGTGCGATAGGGTTTTGGGTTTTGGAGTTCTGGGTTTGGAGTTTGGAGTTTTGGGTTCAGAGTTCGGAATTAGAAAAAAGACACAAGATATAAGTATCAAGATACAAGACGATTTACAGCTTGGAAATAATCTTGAAGCTAATATCTATAATCTTGATACTTGATACTTGATACTTGATACTTGATACTTGATACTTGATACTTGATACTTGATACTTGATACTAAATAATTAAAAACATATAACATGCAACAATTAATAGAATGCGTTCCTAATTTTTCTGAGGGATGCGATATGGCAATCATCGACAAGATTACTGATGAAATTAAAAAAGTAGATGGCGTTAAATTGATCGACGTTGATCCGGGACAAGCTACTAACCGCACGGTTGTAACTATTGTAGGTACACCTAACGAGGTTTGTGAGGCGGCTTTCCAGGCTGTGAAAAAAGCTCAGGAGTTGATTGATATGCGTTCACACAAAGGTGCTCACCCTCGCTTTGGTGCTACTGACGTATGTCCATTGGTACCTGTGGCTAACATCACTATGGAAGAAACAGTTGAGTATGCTCACAAATTGGCTGAGCGTATCGGAACAGAATTAAATATTCCTATCTACTGCTACGAATCTGCTGCTCGTGAAGAGAAGCGTAAGAACCTGGCTAACTGCCGCGAAGGTGAGTACGAAGCTATTTCGAAGCGTATTGGAACTGCTGAGTGGAAGCCGGATTTCGGTCCTGCTGAGTGGAACGAGAGTGTTGCCAAGTCGGGTGTTACAGCTGTTGGAGCCCGTAACTTCCTGATTGCTTACAATGTGAACCTGAACACTACTTCTACCCGTCGTGCCAATGCCATTGCATTTGACGTACGTGAGCGTGGTCGTGTAAAGCGTGAAGGTAACCCTGTAACAGGTAAGATTGTAAAAGACGAAAACGGTAAGCCTGTGAATGTACCAGGTATGCTGAAGTCGGTGAAAGGTATTGGCTGGTTTATTGAAGAGTATGGAATTGCTCAGATTTCTATGAACCTGACTGATATTACTGTTACTTCATTGCACAAAGCTTATGAAGCTGTTTACGAACGTGCCAATGCACGTGGTATTCGTGTAACAGGTTCTGAGATGGTAGGTGTTGTGCCATTGCAGGCGATGTTGGATGCCGGTAAGTATTTCTTACGTAAGCAAGAGCGTTCAACAGGTATTCCTGAGCGTGAAATTATTAAGATTGCTGTTAAGTCAATGGGCTTGGATGAGTTATACCCATTCGATCCTGATAAGAAGATCATCGAGTACATTTTGAAAGATGAGAAGAAGCAATTGATCGATATGAACCTGACTGAGTTTGCTGATGAAACGGCTTCTGAGTCGCCAGCTCCTGGTGGTGGTTCTATCTCTGCTTATGTTGGTTCATTAGGTGCTGCCTTAGGTACTATGGTAGCTAACTTATCAGCTCACAAGCGTGGCTGGGATGAGCGTTGGGAAGAATTCAGCGAGTGGGCTGAAAAAGGTATGGCAGTTGAAAAAGAGCTGTTGGCTCTTGTTGATGAAGATACTAATGCTTTCAACAAAATTATGGATGCCTTTGGTTTACCTAAAGGTACTGATGAGGAAAAAGCAGCTCGTAAGAAAGCCATTGATGATGCAACTAAATATGCAATTCAGGTGCCTTTCCGTGTGATGGAAGTATCCTTCAAAGGTTTTGAAGTGATCCGCGCTATGGCTGAGGTTGGTAACCCTAACTCAGTAACTGATGCTGGTGTTGGTGCATTATGTGCACGTACAGCGGTTATGGGTGCTTACCTGAACGTTAAGATCAACGCAGCAGGCTTGGATGACAAGGCTTACGTTGAGAAAGTGTTGGCTGATGGTAAAGTAATCGAAGACAAAGCCATCCAGGAAGAGAAAGAGATTTTGGAGATTGTAAATGGTAAGATATAATAGCCATTAGAGACTAGAAGCTAGACCTCGATTTATCGTGGTAGCAATTTACATGATGGATAATATCAACGGCTGCCGAATTTCGGTGGCCGTTTTTGTTTGCAACTACTTCCTTAGCA
>DIYS01000081.1 GCA_002429115.1 Saccharicrinis sp. UBA6048
CGCAGTGAATTTTTCGGGTTAACAATGCCAACATCTCGTCCTTAGTAGTCATGTTGTAGCTTGACTGTTGTATGGCCTTTTGAAATTTATCAACATTGCTTAAAAATTTCTTCTTGTATTTTATATCATGACGCAGCAAGAAATCTTTTTCATGACGCCGCCCCATCAGCATAAAAACCATCAAATGATCATCGTTATATTGCTTTAAAGTACTCTCAATATTGTGTATGGCCTGGCGCATTTTACCAACCAATCCATAGTCTTTGAAGCCTTTTTGGTAGGCTGTTGTTTTGAGCTGCTTAAAAATATGCTGGTAATTGCTTAGTGATTGATGGATGGAATCAATCATCGGCACCATATTATTGTCAATGATTAGCTTTTCCTGCTTAAGTTGCTCACATATCTCAACAGAAACACCCATGTTTTCACCAAATCGTGTCAGGTATTTATTGGAATTGGTTTTATAAAAGTCCGGATCAGTTACGGCTCTTGCCAAAAAATCCTTCTCATTCCGGCGCATTTGCAGCATTAACGACTCCAACTGATAAATACGGTTTTCAATCAATACATTCTTTTGAATGCTCTCAAGTGAGAAATGTGTGTAAAGCCCAATAGCACTAAAAGTGATGATTAAGAGAAAGGTAAGAAGCGCAAATCGAAAGCGCATAGTTCCTCGTTGCATAATGTTACGTTTAGATGATTCTTTTTATTCCTGTGACGGCTAAAATTACCGTACCAAAGAAACAGTTATGTCAACTTAACGTTAAGAATCGTTTTTATTTTTTATTGACCTGATGGACTCTCAGGGTCATTGCTTGTTACCAAGTTCGGCGTTAGCGTCTCGCTACGTCGTATTAAATAAGGCCTCCGGCCTTTGTTATAAACAAAGAAAGTTAATATCAGGTGGCTTAAATGGGAACGCGAGGAGACTTGCGCACCAGCGTTATGGAAGTAACCATCATTCATCATAACCAAAAAAAGAGGCTACCCTTTAGTAACCTCTCTTTTGTTTGTGCATGTAATGAATAACCTTAATTGATTTATTTATCCTCTGTATATAAGGTCGGCTCCAATAGTTCCTTCCAGATCCTTCAGATAAGCGTCAGACGATGCATAAGCCTGTAAATCTTTGGCTTTAGCCAATCGTCCTTCGATAGCTAAATCTGCAGCTATTTCAGAATTTTCCGGGTGAGCAGCGAACGCTTCAAGATAAGCAATCTGCTCAGTATGGAACTTTATATCCTTTTGCTGCTTCAGCTTTAATCGCTCTTTGTACCAATCGCTGTTGATAACATATTCGCGGTCGAAATACTTACGCAATTCAGGATCACTAATTTCTTTTCCTTCGTAATGACCATAAGCCATAATGTGAAGCAAGATTTTCAATGGAGGGATGGCTCCTTCCACCGAACCTTCTTCAAAGTAGCGATCGGCTACTTTTTTCTGCGCTTCCACAATATTATTGATACCATCCACGAAATCTTCCATGCCCTGAAGTTCCGGCTTCAACATTTGCTCGTTAAACACTGCCAATGGTTCATCAAACAAACGGTTCATACAACGGAACGCAAAGTTTTCAGTGATACGGTAACCCAAACGACTGGCCAACACCTTCTGACCACTGAATTCGAAATCATCCAGTTTCTCAAGAGATCCGTTTTCAATCAATAACTTAGGATCGCGATCTTCAGGTACTAAACGCGCCCATATCTCAGGTATCAAAATTGAAATATCGTGGTCGAAACGGCTCTGCCCTACATAACCTGCAGCAGAACTGAATCCTTGATACTCAGTCAGAATGTACGATAATAAGGCATTGTTCAAATCAGTAGTTGGCACCAACATATTGAAAGGTCCTTTTGTCAATGCACCTTCGGTACCAGCACCTGTTGTAGATGGTGATTTACCGGTCAAACTACAGATGAAGTCCATAAATAGCTCAGGAAGCTCCTGGTAGTGAATTGGGTTGTAAACCGCCAACGGACGAATGCCATTTTCTTTGTCAACCGGATTGTTACGACGACCTGGCAAAACAGCATTGACCACATCAATAACCGGCTCTTCCGACTTAATCTTGCGGAATAAACGTACACCAACTTCACCTAAGTAGTTGTCAATGATGTCATCCTTGAAAATATTACGCTCCAGATAACGCGGATTGTTTGTTGGAACGCCATCAACGATTCGCGTGTGAGAAGGCACTACAAAATAGCCCTCTTTATCGCTATTGATCACCTTCATCAACATATCCTTAACCGGCTGCGTATATTTGTCAAAGTTGATTGCATCTTCGTACAAAGCAATCGCATCCTTCTTAGTTAATGGCTCATAATTCGTTAAGAACGTGCCATCCGTCACAATATCTTTCTCAGCACCTTTATCATATCCTCGGATGATCGCTTCATCAGGACGCTGGAACAGGTGACTCTCACAATTGGTAACTACTTTATAACTCTTATTCTTGTACTCAGGATTTAAGTTGCTCAACTGACTTGCAGGCAGAACAATCGTTGCTGAGATATCATCTTCCATCTGGATTTTCTGACTCGGAACAAAGTCTGAGCGCAATTTGTGTAATAACCAGTTACCATCTTCATTAAACCCGATACGTACGTAACTTGCAGTTACTTTATTGTTTTTATACTGAAGTGTCGTTCCTTCACGGCCGTTGATAAACTCAACCGACATGTAATCTTTCCAGTTTCCTTTCTCACTTTCGTTACGATACAGGCGCTTAATAAAGAGCACCAATGAGCGAATATGCGATGGAATATTATTTAGGAAAGTATTGTACTCATCACTATACTGATCTGATGGTGTTAACAATTTTACGGCCGAACCTAAAGCACGTTTAGGACTCAGGAATGGACGTGATGGCTCTGCATCCGGACGCACACTCTTCCAGCGATGTGAAAAATCGGAATTGATAATTTCATCTGCCGCTTTAAAGTCTTTTTCAAGATCAACAATGTTAAAAGTACCATACTGGATAGCATTTTGCATTGACTTGGAAATTTCGGACTTACCACCTCCGGATAC
This sequence comes from Saccharicrinis sp. UBA6048, assembly GCA_002429115.1. Classification (GTDB taxonomy): domain Bacteria; phylum Bacteroidota; class Bacteroidia; order Bacteroidales; family Marinilabiliaceae; genus Carboxylicivirga. The sequence continues at coordinate 3,040 of DIYS01000081.1, forward strand.
CGTACATGGCTTATGACAGAATACACCTTCAGGCTGAGTATTTACAATACGCCACATTGGTTGCGTCGGGTGTTTCGCCAACTGGAATTTATGACCCGATGGGTGAATGTATATTTTTTCTGGTGATAATTGCAATGACTGCTCATTACCATCAACTACCCATCGAACTTTACTATTATCAATATCAATAGTAGCATGCTCCTGGATATAGGTGATACTTGAGAATTTATTATCTACAGCATAGCCTTCCGGGAAAACAGTAACCCTGTCACCCAGTAAAGACATGGCTTCATCAAACAAGTATGTATCTTTAAGCTTTGCTGAGAAAATTTCACCGTAAACATTATCACTCATAATTCCACGAGGATAAGCAATGGCGCCACCTGCATGCTCCTCTTCAACCAAGCCAATCATATTGGCCGAGTAACTGATCTGTGTTTTAATCTCTTTCTTTGAATAACCGTAGTAGTTATCGCCAATTAGCGTTACAACAACACCATTATCGTCGCGACAAGTAATTTTAAACGCACCACCTTCGTTATATAATTCATTTTCATCTTTCCAGCACATACCATCGTTACGCTGACGCTCTGTTGCATCATCATAATGAGGCAAACCAATGTCCTTTTTCTTAAGTTTTGTCATTTGAGGTGCCAGAATAATACAACCAGTTGTACCAGTCCAGTGCTCTATATCTAAAGCTGAATCATTTTCAGCCAGGTTATGATCGCCTGCGTTACCAAAGATGTTCTCCACAAAATCAAGGTTACTTACTAAAGTACCAGGAGCAAAGAAGCGAACCTCCATGCTTTTTTCTGCCATAACACCCGGAACTTCAGGGCATACTACAGGACGAAGCAACAATGAAACCATTGTCTTAGCCTTTTCTTCCTGAGTTGAAGTAAATGGTAAGACATTCATTTCATCATCCGGATTAACAGCAGCCTTTAACATGTTTGCAAAAGCTACTTTTGGCACTTCTTTTTTATCTAAAGGAACTGGCAAACCTCCTTCTACAATATGAAACGTTCCCTTAGTTGTTCGTTTATCTTTATCAGGGTTATTTAAGATACCCTGCTTAAGACGATATGAACTAACCAAATCACTCTTGAATTCATTTGCATCAGGTGGTAAACTCACCTCACGAGCCAAACCTTTCTGATTCAGAACAAATGTTTTATTTGGCAAGCGATATTCTTTGTTATCAATATCAACATCACTCAGATAAGTATTCAAAAAGTTTTGAATACGTGTATCAGCAGGTGATAAATGATCTGATAACAATCGTGATTTCTCTTTGAAACTATTTATTAATCCTTCGGTTAATGACGTAAACTTCGCGTTAGAGTATTTGGTATCGGCATCGGAGGCATCGTAATACATTGGTTGACCAATAGCGGCCAATTGTAAATTGATGTACTGAATCATATCCTTCCGGTCCTTTTTACTAGGCTTCTGCTTTTTTAGCATATTGTCTTTCATTTTGGTACGCGTTTTAAGTTATGAATGAGCGACAAATTTATATAATTCAATGGTGTTTTAATAACATTTTAACAGCTTTTGAATGTTAATAATTCTAAATTATTTCAGTATTTAATTTTCTATTATCATAATTCTTCTGCGGAATAGTATTACTTTCAATCAATTTATCACAAAGCAATAAAACGCCCATAAACCTCTATACCTGCACTTTAAAACACAACAACCTCTTCAAACAAATAACACAACAAAAGAGATAAGTAATAATCTATAAGCAATAATTCCTAAAAACAATTACAATCTAAGCAATCAAACCAACTCCAAATATCAATTAGCAATAATAAAGTAATGTATTATAATAGTTTTACAAACAATTAATAAAAAAAGGGAATCCACCGGACTCCCTTTATATACTGTTTAAATATTTTCTTTAAATCAATTTCCCACCTCAGATAAGAACTTTATTCTTACAATACGCACATCTTCTTCAGAGTATTGATCTTCCCCTAATTCTTCAAGGGCAGCCTCAATATCATCTGTTTCGGCATCCTCTTTAAAATAGTAGAATATATCATCGCGATGATCTTCATCCATCACCTGATCAATGTAGTAATCAATATTTACCCGAGTGCCCGAATAGACAATTGATTCCAATTCTTTAATCAGATCAACCATCTCCAATCCTTTTGATGCAGCAATATCGTCCAGAGGCATTTGTCGATCAATACTTTGAATGATCGCTATCTTATTCTTCGACTTGTTAGCCACAGAGCGAACAACCATATCCATTGGACGATCAATTTCATTCTCTTCCACATGCTTACTGATCAACTTCACAAACTCTTTTCCAAATCGCGATGCTTTACCTGTTCCAACACCCGGAATATTCTGCAACTCATCAATCGAAATCGGATAATAAGTTGACATGGCCTCAAGAGAAGGATCCTGGAAAATAACGAATGGAGGCAATCCCAGTTTCTTAGACAGGCTTTTACGCATATCTTTCAACATATTAAACAAGGTGGTATCCACCGCAGCCGTTCCGCCAGTGTTTGTTTCTTCCTCCACCACATCAAAGTCATGATCTTTGGTCATCATCACCGATACAGGATTCTCCAGAAATGCATACCCACTTTTACTTACACGCAACAGTCCATACGTTTCGATATCCTTAATCATATAGCCCTTAACCAACGACTGACGCACAACGGCATTCCAGTGTTTCTCGTCATGCTCATCGCCAGAACCAAAAATATCTAACTCCTGATGTTTATATGATTTGATCGCGGTATTAACATTACCAGTTAATACATTTATAATATGATCGGATTTAAAGCGCTCTTTCAATAAAGATACAGCCCCTAAAAACTTAACGATGCTTTCTTTCGCTTCAAATTCTTCTTTAGGATTAACACAATTATCGCAGGTTTCACAATCTTTTACTTCATATTTCTCACCAAAGTAGTGAAGCAATGTTTTTCGACGACAAATAGAAGACTCAGCATAAGCAACTGTTTCCAATAGTAATTGCTTACCTATTTCCTGCTCAGCAAGTGGTTTGCCTTGCATAAACTTCTCCAGCTTTTGAATATCTTTATAACTGTAAAATGCTATACATCGACCTTCGCCTCCATCACGCCCGGCTCTTCCGGTCTCCTGATAGTACCCTTCTAAGCTTTTCGGAATATCATAGTGAATAACCAAACGCACATCAGGCTTGTCAATACCCATACCAAACGCAATGGTGGCTACAATCACATCTGTCTCTTCCATCAGAAACTGATCCTGATTTCTTGCCCGGGTAGAAGCATCCATCCCCGCATGATAAGGCAATGCTTTTATTCCATTTACAACCAAAGTCTCCGCCAGCTCTTCCACCTTTTTCCTGCTAAGACAATATATAATGGCTGATTTTCCGCTGTGATTTTTTAATATTTTAATGATTTCTTTGGTCGTATTCATTTTAGGCCTCACTTCATAGTAGAGGTTTGGCCTGTTAAATGACGATTTGAAAACCATGGCATTTAACATTTCCAGGTTTTTCTGAATATCATGCTGAACTTTCGGTGTTGCCGTAGCGGTAAGTGCAATTACCGGAGATTCACCAATTTCATTGATTATTGGTCTGATTCGTCGATACTCAGGCCTGAAATCATGCCCCCACTCTGATATACAATGCGCTTCATCAACCGCGTAAAAAGATATTTTCACTTGCTTGAGAAATTCTATATTCTCTTCTTTAGTAAGTGATTCAGGCGCTACATACAGCAATTTGGTTTTGCCAGCCAGAATATCCTCTTTTACCTTATTAATAGCCGTCTTAGTTAACGAAGAGTTCATAAAATGAGCAATCCCATCGTCTTCACTAAAGTTGCGCATGGCATCTACCTGATTTTTCATCAGGGCTATCAGTGGTGATATAACGATTGCTGTACCCTCTAGCAGGAGCGCCGGCAACTGATAACATAAAGATTTCCCACCACCTGTAGGCATTAATACAAAAGTGTCGTTCCCTTTTAAAACGTTGTTGATGACCTCCTCTTGATTCCCCTTGAAGGTATCAAACCCAAAATGCTTTTTCAGACAAGCACTCAGATCAACCTGCTTTGCCATAACAATTTCCCTATTTATTACAGTAAATAAATAAACTGTAAAATTATCCTCGATTTTAAGATTGCAACAAAAATAAAATATCCATTTAATTTACGAATTAAATAGATGCATAAATAAAAAATACGTACACGGTTGTTTATTTATTGCTACTCATTTTTGAAGCAATGTTGAATGAAGTTAGATAATATCTTTGGCATAACCAAAAACTTTGTTGTTAGGCACAGGTGTATTATCTTCGCATTTGGCTAATTACAGTAGTTTAGAGCTTTATTGTTTAATCATTTTTAACTTTTTAGCAATGGGCATTAACCTACTTTTGTTGCGCCATTAATCACCAATTTGACTAAAATAAAAGATACATGTCAGAAGAAAAAAATAATGAAATGTCCTTTCTGGATCACTTGGAAATTCTGCGCTGGCATCTGGTTCGTGCGTTTGCCAGTGTGCTGATTTTCGCAATTTTGGCATTTGTATTTAAGAACATTGTATTTGATACAATCATTCTGGCACCATCCAATCCCGATTTCTTTACCAATCGTCTTTTATGTCGCTTAGCTGACATCATAGATGTGCCACTGTTATGCATCAATCAAGTACCTTTAAGTTTCCAGAATATTAATATGTCAGGACAATTCACCACCCACATCTGGGTTTCTTTTGTAGCAGGCATTGTTGTGGCATTCCCTTATATATTTTGGGAGTTCTGGCGATTCATCAAACCAGCGCTTTATCAAAATGAAATCAACAACTCCCGCGGAGCTATCTTTTTTGCCTCTTCGTTATTTAGTATAGGTATATTATTTGCTTTTTATATTATATGTCCATTATCCGTTCATTTCCTTGGAACTTATCAGGTGAGTGACAAAGTTGAGAATATTGTAAATCTGGGCTCCTACATTAGTACTATAACATCCATAGTACTGGCCGGAGGTATAATTTTCGAATTGCCCATCTTTATTTATTTCTTAGCCAAAGTTGGCCTGGTCACTTCTGATTTTTTAATCAAATACAGGAAACATTCTATTGTATTAGCCTTGTTGTTGGCAGCTGTAATAACACCACCAGATGTTATCAGCCAGATTTTAGTTTGCTTCCCTCTTATAATATTATATGAATCGGGCATAATTATTGCCAAGCGATTAGAACGAAAAAACCAGGTTGACACACCTGCTAAACTTTAATAGTCATGGAAAAGCCATTAAAACTTCATACAGATTCATTAATTAAGAAATATAAAAGCCGAACAGTTGTTAAGGGTGTGTCGGTGAATGTCAAGCAAGGCGAAATTGTTGGTTTGTTAGGCCCTAATGGAGCTGGCAAAACAACGTCCTTTTATATGATGGTTGGACTGATTACGCCCAACAGTGGTCGAATCTTCTTAAACGAAGAAGATATTACTGAAGCACCTGTATATAGAAGAGCGCAAAAAGGCATAGGCTACCTGGCACAGGAAGCCAGTGTTTTCAGACAGCTTAGTGTGGAAGATAACATTAAGGCTGTGCTCCAGATGACCGACTTCTCAAAAGAAGAACAAAAGAACAGACTTGAAGAGCTATTAGAAGAGTTTAGCCTGACACACATCCGGAAAAGTTTAGGAATTCAGTTATCGGGAGGTGAACGCCGCCGAACAGAAATTGCTCGAGCGCTTGCGATCAACCCAAAATTTATTTTGCTGGATGAACCATTTGCCGGTGTTGATCCAATTGCCGTTCGCGATATTCAGGAAATCGTAGCAAAATTAAAGTATAAAAATATTGGCATCTTAATTACCGATCACAACGTACATGAAACACTTGCCATTTGCGATCGCGCCTACCTGCTTTTTGAAGGTAAGATCCTGAAAGCCGGTACCGCAGAAGAGTTGGCAATGGATGAGGATGTGAAGCGATTATACCTTGGCGATGACTTTGAATTGCGCCGTCGCGAATTCGAACCTGAAAAATAAAATTGATTTTTTTCGAAAGAAAATTTGGAGGCAAAGAAAAAGGATATATCTTTGCAGCGCGAAACTAAGAAATGCGGATGTGGCGTAATTGGTAGCCGCGCTAGACTTAGGATCTAGTGCCTTCGGGCGTGGGGGTTCGAGTCCCTTC
>DIYS01000068.1 GCA_002429115.1 Saccharicrinis sp. UBA6048
TACCTTTTTTTATGCTGGTACTATATTATCATTAATATTCGTGTATTTTTTTGGCAGACTATTTAAACGTGCTGTAAATAGTCTTGATACTTGTTACTCATGTCTCAATACTAATTTAGATTCTTAATCGATAGCCATTTCTATCATCTTTTGAAGTTTTTTACGCCCAAAGAAAATACGGCTTTTGACAGTACCAATAGGCATCTCTAATTGCTCAGCGATTTCTTTGTACTTATAGCCTTCCATATGCATGGTTAAAGGCTGTTTAAACTCACCGTCGAGTTTTCCCATTTGCGTTCTGATTTCACCTGTGTAATGGATAACATCAGGTGTGTCGTCAGTGTAGTACTTATTAGATAAGTAGTTCACTTCGTCAACAAGCATAGGTGCCTGACGCATTTTGTACTTTCTGCGATAATTATTAATGAATGAATTACGCATAATTGTATGCATCCAAGCCGAGAAGTTTGTGTTCATTACAAATTTTTCTCGTGAAGACAGAGCTCTGAAATTTGTTTCCTGAACAAGATCATTTGCATCTTCTTCGTTTGCTGTTAATGTAAGGGCATAGCTAAACATCTTTTGTTGAAGCCCCAATAATCGATGGTTGAATTGTTCTGCGGTCATCTTTATGGGTTTTTGTTTAATAATTTCTGATTAATTCAACACAACTGTATGGGTGTTTAACAGTGAGAGTGATGAAAATCAGTTTTAATTTAGTTAATAATTTTCGTTAATGCAACTGTATTACTGAATTACAGAATGCAAAAGTAAAAGAGTAATTAAATACTCAAATACGAAGTAAAGATGAACAAAATGAATTTAACTTCCAAATCTGTTTAATCATTTCCAATACCAATTAATCAGTTTTAACGATTATTTAATGAATAACTAATGATTATAAGTGTCTGATAAACAGTTTTAATTGATGGGCTTTTAACGCGTTTAATTTTTTTTCACATTTATTGAAAAGAATTAAATGTGTGAATTGGTTGTATTAAGAGCTTATTAAAAGACGACATTTGTTGTTTTTAATAGAGAAAAAAATAAGTAATTTTATTCTTTCACTTTGTGGACGTTGATTTGAAGCGGATGATTGTTAAAAAAATTTATCGATTTTATGTAGATGGTTTTATGAATTTATCACCGTGGGCTCGCACCCTATGGATGATCATTCTAATAAAGCTATTCATCATGTTTGCTGTATTGAGACTCTTCTTTTTTCGTGATACTTTAAAAAATAAGTATGCCACCGATGAAGAAAGAGCAAATCATGTAATAGAAGAATTAATTAGTCATTAATATAATAGAAAATCAAAAATGCTTGAAAACATTGATTTGTCGCTCGTAAACTGGTCGAGGGCACAATTTGCATTGACAGCCATGTTTCATTGGTTGTTTGTGCCGCTTACCTTAGGGCTGAGTTTTATCATCGCCTTTATGGAGACGATTTACGTTAAAACCGGCAATCCGGAATGGAAACGCATAACTAAGTTTTGGATGAAGCTTTTTGGTATCAACTTCGCCATTGGGGTTGCTACTGGTATCATTCTCGAATTTGAGTTTGGCACAAACTGGTCAAACTATTCTTGGTTTGTTGGTGACATCTTTGGTGCACCATTAGCCATCGAAGGTATTATGGCTTTCTTTATGGAGAGTACTTTTATCGCCGTCATGTTTTTTGGATGGGGAAAAGTAAGCAAGAAATTTCACCTGACAGCAACATGGCTGACAGCCGCAGGGGCGAATTTATCTGCGCTTTGGATCTTAGTTGCCAATGCCTGGATGCAAAATCCTGTTGGGATGAAGTTTAATCCGGAGACTGCGCGTAATGAAATGCAAAACTTCTGGGAAGTTCTTCTGTCGCCAACAGCTGTAACTAAATTCTTACATACAGCAACATCAGGTTATGTTCTGGCTGCTTTGTTTGTGGTTGGTATTAGCAGTTGGTTTTTAATTAAAAAGCGTCACATACTTTTCGCCAAACGAAGCATAGTAATTGCGGCAATCTTTGGTCTGGTGTCATCGGTTATGTTGGTGGCCACCGGTGATGGTTCGGCCCGTGATGTGGCTAAAACTCAGCCAATGAAGTTTGCGGCAATGGAATCTCTCTATGAAGGACAAACGCAGGCGCCACTAATTGCCATTGGTTTGTTTGGCAAAGAGCACGATGATCCAATGAACAGGTCGTCAGAACAGGAGTTTTTAGTGAAGATAGAAATCCCGAATATGTTGTCATACCTGGCTTTCCTTGAGGTTGATGCCTTTGTGCCAGGGATTAAAGATATTGTGTTGGGCAATGAACAATACAATATCATGTCATTTAAAGAAAAAATAATAAGAGGATACGAAGCTCAACAAACTTTAAAAGCGTTTAAAGAAGCAAAAGATGTTGATGAGGCTGAGTACAACAGACTGAAGGCTAAGTTTGATGATCAGGAGTGGATTGAGAATTACTTTAAATACTTTGGGTATGGAAATTACTATGATCCGAACCCGGAACAGTTGGAATTGAATGCCTTTAAGATTGTTCCTCCAATTTCACTTTCTTTTTATGCCTTTCATATAATGGTCATATTGGGAGGACACTTTATGTTGCTATTCATGGTGTTGCTATGGTTGATTTACCGCAAAAAGCTTGAAAGCAATAAGATTGTACTATACACCGCTTTGTGGACAATTCCTTTAGCTTATATTGCCAGTCAGGCGGGTTGGATTGTAGCAGAAGTTGGTCGTCAGCCATGGGTCATTCAGGATTTGATGCCAACGATGACAGCGGTTTCTAAAATAGATACCAGTTCTGTGATGATTACCTTCTGGCTATTTACAATCACATTTGTGGCTTTAGCAGTGGCAGAAGTAAAAATTATGGTGAAGCAAATTAAAAACGGACCAAAAGAAGGAGGAGAAAACTAATGTTTGGAGAACTATCACATTTAGCATTACAGCAATATTGGTGGATTATCGTTTCACTCTTGGGCGCTTTATTGGTGTTTTTGATGTTTGTTCAGGGAGGACAAACGCTGATTTATACCATTGGTAAAACAGATATGGAACGTACCATGTTAGTCAATACATTGGGACGTAAGTGGGAGTTTACGTTTACAACCCTTGTAACTTTTGGAGGTGCCTTCTTTGCATCTTTCCCATTGTTTTATAGTACCAGCTTTGGTGGTGCCTATTGGGTATGGATGGCCATTCTATTCGCATTCGTGATACAGGCTATTGCCTATGAATTCAGATCGAGGCCAAATAATGTATTTGGTGCACGCACTTATGAAACATTCCTGCTGATAAATGGCTTACTAGGTACCGTATTGATAGGTACGGCTGTTGCCACGTTCTTTACCGGATCGGCTTTTTCTGTAAATGAGATGAACCAATCGCAGTGGGAGATGAAATCGCACGGATTAGAGGCAGCTCTTAATTTGCACAATTTATCTTTAGGCTTAACGGTATTTTTCTTAGCTCGTCTTTTGGGGGCACTTTATTTCATGAATAGCATTAATCATTCCGAAATCTTTGCCAGAGCCAAAAGGCAATTAATTATCAATGGCGTACCATTCCTTGTATGCTTCCTGACCTTTGTTATCTGGTTATTGGTTCGTGATGGCTTTGCTGTTGACCCGGTTTCTAAAGAGGTGTTTATGGAACCCTTTAAGTATTTCAATAATTTGCTGGCGATGCCTCTGGTGCTGATTTTATTTGTTCTTGGAGTTGTAGGTGTTCTGCTTGGAGTTGGGGCAAGTATAGTAAGAGAAGATTGTGCAAAAGGCATATGGGCTGCAGGAGCCGGTACTGTTTTAACCGCTTTTAGCTTGTTGTTAGTCGCAGGTTTTAACAATACCGCTTTCTATCCATCTGTTTACGATTTACAAAGCTCATTAACCATCGAGAATGCATCGTCAAGTCATTTTACATTGACAGCCATGAGCTATGTGTCGTTGATGGTGCCATTTGTTTTTGGTTATATATGGTATGTTTGGAAAGCCATGAACAATAAGCCAATAGATGAAGATGAGATGAAATCAGAAGATATTCACGTTTATTAAATGATTTAGCAATGAAGTATTTACACGAGATATTGTGGTATTTTTCATTACCATTAACAATCATTATCAGCTATTACGCTGTTCTTTTCGGATTAAAGAAGTTTGAAAAGATGAGAGAAGACGATAATCTTGAAGAAACAAACTAACCAATAAAAGAAAATCCCGCCAAGGCGGGATTTTCTTTTATCTAATAATTGACCATCTCCCGTTT
>DIYS01000241.1 GCA_002429115.1 Saccharicrinis sp. UBA6048
ATAAAGCGTATAAAGAGTAGCCTTTTGGAAGGAGGAGTACCACGAAGTGGGGAGGTGGTTATGATAGTTAAGTACAATTGCCTTGTAATCTATCCCTTTTTCTTTTTACTTATCTCAGATGGCATACGCATCCAATCTTTGGTAACTAGCATATAGCCAGGATCAACCATTAATGTATTCGGTTTACGTGCTACAGTAAACTGTACTTTATTTTTTCCTGACTTCAACCTCAGTTTTTCATTGTACAGCTCTTTGTTTTTTGAATTGAAAGCAGCCACTTCAATGTAATCATCACAAGCTGTTTCAACCTCTTTACCAGTGGCATCGGCATAAAACTTCGATACATCAATAACAGCATCCACTGTATAGGTGAAATCCTTATTCCGGGTATATGTTACCGAATCAACATTGGTTTTATAGACCGTGATATTCTCCAAAACATCTTCAACGAAATACTGTAAGCTATCTGGTGTTTCTGCTTTAATCCGGTCAATCAGATTAGTCGTTGTAGGGTATGGTGCTCCTTTGAATGCATAATCTTGTAAAAATCCACTCAATACGCCCATGAATTTATCCTTGCCCAAATAGTTACCCAAAGCATTCATAGCTAAAGCACCTTTTTGATAAAATGTAGTTTGTTGATATGGTGCAACTCGAGCCAGTGGCCTTTCGCCGCGCTTCTCCCCTTGCCTTGAAGTTACATACTTAAACATCTCATTTTTATAGAACTTATTCATTCGCTCCTGGTCAAAATAAGTTTCCATACACTGTAAAGCACTGTATTGTGTAATGGATTCCATCAGCATCTGCGAACCTTCAACATCAGCTGCAGCCACCTGGTGTGCCCACCATTGATGCGCCATTTCGTGCGCCGTTACAAAAAATGGATAATCCATAATTTTCTCATCCGCCAGAACGCCTTCCTTGTCCAAATCCCGCAAATCGGCAATAAAACCAATACCCTCGGAGAAAGGAATCATATTAGGGAAAGACTGAGCATAGCTCGAATACCTCGGAAATTCAACAATGCGAAGCTGATCGAACTGGTATGGTGAATAGCATTTGGTATAAGTATCCAGCGATACTTTAACCCCCTTCATCATGTTCTCCAGGTTGTATTCATGTCCTTTATGGTAATATATGCTTAAATCCACTGTCTTGCCATTTTCATCTTTCCATTGATCAGTCATGATTTCATACCTGCCTGAAAGAATAGCATAATAATGAATCATAGGATGTTCCGACTTATAATGGAAATAGTTTCTGCCATCTTTCTTCCAGGAATTAACTAATTTACCAGGCGTTAATGCCGTTTGGTCTGCGGAAGTACTCACAATGGCTTCGAAATTGATAAAGTGGGCATCATCTGTAATAAAGTGTCGATTAATGCCCTTAGGATCATCAATACTCTTAACAATCGGACGCTCTGGCAAATCATGCTTCTCTCTTGTTCGCTTATCAGATAGCTCGCCACCGGCCTTATAACCAATTGAAGGAAACAAAGAGTTGTAAAGGAAAGTACCGTTCTTTTGACAAATATTATTGGCACCATTCAGCGAAAATCCATCGTTATAACCTTCAAATGAGAAATTAAGATTCAATTTTTCATTGGCTTGAAGCGGCTTATCCAGCTTGTAGATATTGATATTAAAATCTTCATCACTGGCAATCAGTTCAGCTTTTTTATCCAACTCAAGACGCTTAATGTATTTGTTTGAATTGATGTAGATAATATCCATTGGCGATGAACTTTGGTTTTGCAAGGTATATGTCCCATTGGCTAACAAATCGCCTTTCTCAGGATACAGATCGGCATTAAGCTTCACATCAGTAATCTTTGGCTGAACAACATCCTCATATTTCTTAAAATCCTGTTCATAACGTACTTTAGCCAATTCGGCTTCATAAGGCGTTTTAAACTCACCTTTGATGTTGGTATTGTAAAAAATATAGGAGCCTAGCAGTAAAGTGGCCACTGCCAACATCATCAATCCTTTTGCAGGAATCCCTTTAATGCGTTGCTTAAATAATTCTAAGCGAGCACGCCAGTGACTTTCACTTTGGCTTACTAATAATTGATTTCCAACGACTAATAAGATACCAGCTATAAGCATCCAGTAAATTTTAAACATCCAATACGGGAAAAGTTCAAATCCATATCCATTCATATCGGAGTAGGCAACGCCCGTACCAGTACCGTATATTAACAGAGGATGCTTTAATATGATGGCCGCAAAATAGTATTTATTTAAAATCCAATACAATAAGTACATAGCCCATGTATTTATTATTGGCTACAATATGAATAAGAAAAGCGACAACCATCAATAACAATGTATCAATAAAGTTGATGCCGAATTCTGACATAAAATACAAACCCAGTTCGTATTTATAATAGCCTGCCATGGTTTGAACAATCACACCACAAGCAATCAGAATCAGCTTAATAAAAGCGATACCAGCTGCCAATGCAATAAATTTACTGACTAAACTTGTCCAACGTGGAATTGGATACGTGTAAAAGATTTCGTGAATCTTCTTATCGCGGTCGCGCCATGCCATCTCACCCGAGAATAGCAGCACAACAATAAAGATGAAAAACTTAATGCTTCCACCCAGTATTTGCAGCACCTGGTAAGTAACCGGATAAGTATTGGTATCGTACATCTTACCAATTCCCTTTGAAGCAACAAAAAGCAGGACGGTCATGATAGCTGTTATCAGCCAGAAATAAGCATTGCTAAATAACTTAGACGTTTCAAAGCGTGTTAGTTGCTTAATTATCTGCCAGTTATTTCTAACCAGAGACACAATTGGCCGAATTTTTATTTGATCAACCGCTTCTACAGGACTATCATCCGATACCTGGCTACCATTGTTTTTTGCCAATGTGAGCTGACGAAGATTGTAAGTAAATCTAAATCGGAAATAAGTGAATACCAACAATAAAACGCCAAAACTAACCCATAACAAACGATTGTACAGGAAGACATCAACGAGCTGAGCGCCCATTTCATTCATTTGGGCTGCAGACACATTAGACGTCACCATAAAAGAAGCAGCAATTCCAAAAGGATCTAATAGTGATGCCAGCGTTTGGCTTTCCAAGTCTTTAAAAAGCGTCATGGCGATACCATATAAAATATAGAGTGCCATAATAGAAATCCAGTTGACCACCACGCTTCTCAATAAAATACTCAATGAGAAAAAAATGGTACTTACCAAAAATACATTGGGCAAAATACGTGATAAATAAGGATATAGATAAGTTGACCACTCATTGGGACCAATATAGGTCTGATCCAGATAAGGCATTAAACTTCCTATATAGAAACCAAAACCAACGCCTGTAAAAACCAACAAGCTAAGCACATAAGCTGCACCAAAACGACCAAACAGGTAATTGATTTTTTTCAATGGAGTACTAAACATTAACTCAAGGGTGTTGTGTTGATAATCTTTAAGTACAACATTGGCGCAGATGGCAGCCACTACAAAAATCCCCAAATAGGAGAAGGTACGCATAATCATATCAATGACAAATGGCGCATTAATAAATGTATTATCACCGGCAATTTGAATAGTAACGCTATCAAGCATACCACCAGCGGCATTCATAATGGCAAAAGGGATCAGGAACAATATACCCCAATAGATATATATGGCAGGCCGATGTAAGGCCCTTTTTAATTCAAATCTGAATATTTCGTAGAACATCATTTTTTGATTTAATTGTTAATTATTAGTGATTAATGGTTAGTGGTTAATGATTGGTCCTTTTACTCGGGGTGCGACTAACTACATCTTGCACATAGTCGCGCCCCGAGTAAATTTCTCATCGCTCACCTCTCATCACTAATATCTCATCTCTCACTTTATCGCTGAAAAGTAAACATCTTCCAAATCAGGTTTCACGTTTTCAAATCCATTATCCGGGTTTTCATCCTGAAGGATATGAATTAATGGTTTACCCTCATTCAGGTGTGAAGTAATCAACTGATAAGATGCCTGATACTCTTCGATGTCGTGCTTCGGAATACGTTTTTCCCAAATTTTACCATTTAACTCAGAAATCAAGTCCGATGGCTTTCCATTCACCAACACCTCGCCATTATTGATGATAGCCATGTCGTTACAGAGGTCTTTTACATCGTCTACAATGTGGGTAGATAGGATAACCACCTTATCCTCACTAATTTCACTTAACAGGTTATTAAAGCGATTGCGCTCAGCCGGATCAAGACCCGCTGTTGGCTCATCCACAATAATAAGCTCTGGTTTACCCAACAGAGCCAACGCAATACCAAAGCGCTGTTTCATACCACCACTAAAGGTGTGAACACTCTTTTTACGATCATTGTAAAGATTGACCTGGTTCAGCAGAAACTGCACCACCTCTTTTCGCTCCGACTTATTACTAATGCCTTTCAGAACGGCAAAATGCGTCAATAACTCCTGTGCACTAATGCGCGGATACACGCCAAATTCCTGTGGCAGATAGCCCAAAACTTTCTTTACATCTTCCTTATCCTTTAGTACATCTATGCCGTTAAAAGTGATACTTCCCTCATCTGGATTCTGAAGTGTGGCAATGGTACGCATTAAAGTCGATTTGCCAGCACCATTGGGACCAAGCAAACCAAACATTCCGCTTTCAATGGTCAGGTTCAGATTATTTAATGCCTTCACCCCATTTGGGTAGGTCTTTGATATATTATTAATTGTTAGTTGCATAATAGATAGTGATTAATTGTTAATGATTAGTTGTTTCCCGCCTTTTAAGCTTTCGGTATGGGATTTCGCTTTAGTTTACCCGGGGCGCGACTATTAGCAGCTCGGATATAGTCGCACTCCGGGTTAACTCTACGGTCTTGTAACCTCAGTTGAACTACTCAACGAACTTTTATGCCTCGTTTTCGGTCTTCAGTCATCCGACTTCTGTCTATAGTTCTGCGAACTTCTAATTCCCAATTTTCATGACTTTACCATTCATGCTCTTCATCTCATTCATCTTTTCTTCCTGAAGATCCATAAACTGTTCCTGGGTGATTTCCTGTGACTCAACAGGTTTTAATTCCTCCTCTTCAACTTCAGTTAATAAAGACACTGCTTCATAGCTTATAGTCTCATTATCAATAGCCAGTATCGCTCCATCAAAAAACAGGGATGGCATCGGACTTATCTTTTGGGGTAGTTCTTTGGTCACCCAAAAGCTAAAGTCACCATCTTCACTTTTATACTCCTCACAGTTGTAATCTAAAATTCTTTTTGTCTTACCTGTTAGTTTGGCTTCAGCAATATTCATTGGAATCTCGGTATGAAAAAGCTCATCATCAACTTCAATACACTGTCGAAAAACATCTTCTTTAAAATTAAACCAGGTTTTACTTTCGTTTCCAGGCATTTGAACCATCATACCCTCCGGCATTTCCGCAGGTACATTTTTGAAACAGCCAAATTGTTCGTTAAAGATAAAATGATAGGTTTGCGTTGTTGTTTCCGGAAGCATAGCCTTCATTGCCTGTTGATCCGGGCCTAAATTTGCATGAATATTAATGGTGTTTTCATACACAATAGTTCCTTGTTTTTGAGAATGTGCAGCACTTATTGCCAATACAAAAAGCAGTAGGGTAATTGTTAATTGTTTCATGATTGTTATTATTTTAAAAGTTAAGAGAATAGTCTCCGGTAATCACAATCACAAATGTATCGGCCACAAAAATCAAACTGGGTTAATGCTCCGTTATCTAGTGTTATCTTGTGTTAACACAGCCGTTTTGCGTTAGAGTATCAATAAGATTAGTCGTACTTTAGTCGTGTAATTAGTTTTACCTGAAAAGATGAAAAACCGAATTCGAATTATATTTCTATTGATAATTGCCTCTGTTGTTGGTCTGATAATTATCCAGGGATTTTGGATAATAAAGTTCTACACCATCAATATGGAGCAAACACAACGTGAAATAAAACTGAGCCTGGAAAAGAGTGTGAAAGAAGAGATGAGCATTCGTTACGCTGATCAGGCTAAAGAATTTATACCTGATTTTGATGCCAATTCTATTGTTGTATTAAGCGACACAATAGATAATGCTAAAATGGATTCCATTCTGAATCTCCTTCAGAATAATAAAGAACTTACCCCATCAGGATTTTCCATTAGTGTTACAAATATCACCACAGATGGAGATACAGTTCCATTTTATGACTCATCCGCATTACTTGACTCCATTCCTGAAAAAGTTGAGTTTAGACTAAAAGAGATGGTTGGAGCCATCCTGTCGAATGAAGGAGAAATGCAGCAATCGATTAACCTCAACATGATAGATTCGCTACTGCAAATTGAATTAGCAGAGCGGGAAATTGATTTGGAATATGACCTGGAAGTATACAACCGCCTTAATGATACAGTTGAAATGCAATTGGGCAACTTGCCAAACTGGGACGATCCCTCGAAACAAAGTGCTATTTATATTATTCAGGAAGTACCTGCCACAATTATTGGAGATAAGGAGATAAGGTTAAGAACTGTTGATAGTTTTAAAAGTCTTTTTAGTCCTCCTATTGTAAAAGGCAGTTTGCAGGCAGCCCTGATACTTTTAATATTAATTGTAGGAAGCTATATCTACATGCTGAAAACCATCTTTGACCAAAAGAAACTATCCGCTATAAAAAATGACTTTATCAACAATATGACCCACGAACTGAAAACACCAATTGCTACGGTATCAGCCATTATCGAATCGATGCAAAACTTTGGTGTGCTGGATGACAAGGAGAAAACTGATAAGTACTTAGGACTTTCAAAGAAGGAACTGGGACGATTATCCGGATTAGTGGAAAAAGTTCTAAACATGGCTCGTGAAGAAAGGGAAGCTTTAAAGATGAACCCTGAGGAATTAAATTTTCGCGATTTGTGTAATAACATTGTCAACAGTCAAAAGGTTAAACAAGAAGAAAAGGACGTCTCTTTTGAAATCAAGATAGATGAGGATGCTGAAAAACTGAAAGTTGACCGATTCCATATGGTCAATGTAATGCAGAACCTGATTGAGAATAGTATTAAATATTCAGGCGATTCGGTTAAGATTGAGATACAATGTCAACGCACCAAATATGCTTTTAGAATTGCTGTGAGCGACAATGGCTCGGGCATAGCAAAAAAACACCAGTCAAAAGTGTTTGATCAATTTTATCGTGTTCCTTCAGGCAATATCCATAATGTAAAAGGTTTTGGTCTTGGATTGCACTATGTAAAAAATATCGTTGAAAAGCATAATGGTCACATTAGCCTGAATAGTGAAGCAGGAAAAGGAACTACATTTATAATTCAAATACCGTGTTAATATGAAGAAGGCAATTAAGATACTTTTTGTAGAAGATGAAGAAGCTTTGGGCATGGTAGTGAGCGACAGCCTGAAAAGCAGAGGCTTTATTGTGGATTATTATACCGATGGTAAAAGCGGACTGAAAGCCGCGATAGATAACACATACGATGTATTGGTACTGGATGTGATGCTTCCGCAAATGGATGGTTTCACTCTGGCCAAAGAATATCGGAAGGTTAATGAACAAACGCCCATCATATTCCTGACAGCCCGGTCGCAAACTGAAGATGTGGTGGAAGGTTTTGAGCTGGGAGGCAACGATTACCTGAAGAAGCCATTTAGCATGGAAGAGTTAATCGTTCGTGTGAAAGCATTGACGGGTCGTTCAATTAACAAAGAAGCCAGTCAATTGGAAACCTGCTTTATCGGCAGATACAAATTCGACATTAAAAATCAAATACTGGAACTCAACTCTGTTGAGAAGTCCTTAACCTATCGTGAGGCGCAACTACTTTGGATGCTGTTTGAAAAACGAAACCAGGTACTTGAACGTAAACTGGTATTGGATAAACTATGGGGCGATGATTCGTTTTTTAATGCCCGCAGCATGGATGTATTTATTACCCGGCTCAGAAAATACCTGAGAGATGATCCGGCTATCCAGATCATAAACATCAGAGGGATTGGTTATAAGTTAGTACTATAAAACTTGGCCATTTCAAGTTGAAATGAACAGAAAATTGCTGTGATTTTATTATATTGCTCACATTATCATTGAGTATGAAACAACTGAACCTGACAATACCTGTTGAAGTCCTTGAGAACAAAGCTGAGTTATCTTTTGACGAACAATCTCTAATTGAAGCTGCAGAAAAAACCTGCGATCAAGCCTATGCTCCATATTCTGATTTTAAAGTTGGAGCTGCTGTTAAACTTGCAAATGGAGTTATTGTGACTGGCAGCAATCAGGAAAATGCAGCCTACCCTTCGGGCTTATGTGCAGAACGCGTTGCCATGTTTTATGCCAATTCTCAATATCCGGATGTTCCTGTTGAATTCATTGCTATAATTGCGAAAAACCAACAAGGAATAGTTGACAACCCGATAGCCCCCTGTGGTGCATGTCGTCAGGTGTTACTGGAGTCGGAAATACGATACGATCAAACTTTTACGATACTATTGGCTGGCAAAACTGCCATTCACAAACTAAAAAGTAGCAAAGACTTATTACCACTTAGCTTTATTGGTGATGGAATGGATAAAAAAGCTGCCAGCCAATAGCCAGCAGCTATCAGCTCTTATTACCCATTCATATTCCTAAATTCTTTCCATAAGTTTTCACTTTCTGGCGTACGTGCAATAATGGTGATTGGCTCCTTCTTAACAGGGTGCATAAACTCAATTTTACGAGCATGCAATGAAATACTTCCATCCTTATTAGAGCGTGGAAAACCATATTTTAAATCACCTCTAATCGGGCAACCAATCTTTGCCAGCTGACATCTGATCTGGTGATGACGACCAGTCTCCAGGTCTACTTCAAGCAGATAATAATTCTTAAGTCCCGATACCAGACGATAGTTTAGGATAGCCTCTTTGGCACCATTCCGCATTTTAGGAAACGCATATGATTTATTCTTCTCAGAATTTTTTAAGATATAGTGCTTCAGGCGACCGTTATCTTCGGTTGGCAACTCTCCCACCAAAGCCCAATAGGTCTTCTTCACCGTCTTCTCCTGAAACATTTTATTTAATCGACTCAATGCTTTACTTGTGCGGGCAAACAACACCACCCCACTCACCGGTCGGTCTAAGCGATGTACAACGCCAAGAAAAACCTCACCCGGCTTATCGTACTTCTTTTTTATATAGGCTTTAACGCGATCACTAAGCGTCACATCACCTGTTTTATCACCTTGCACAATGTCCGACGACAATTTATTGACTGCAATAATATGATTGTCCTCGTATAGAATATCTAGTTTCATTCGTTGTTTATTTGCTTATTTGTCCAATTGCTAAATCGTTCTCCCTACTTCTGTCTTCCGCCCTCGGCCCTCGGTCTTCCGTCTTCCGTCTTCCGTCTTCTGTCTTAATACTGCTCTCTTTCACTAGGGAAATCAACACTTTTAACATCAGTAATATAATTCCCAACGGCACCACTTATTTCAGCAAACAAGTTATGATAACGACGTAAAAAGCGTGGTGAAAATTCCTGATTAATACCTAGCATATCATGCAAAACCAACACCTGACCATCCACCTGGTTACCTGCGCCAATGCCAATAACAGGGATTTTAATTTCACTGGCTACTTTACCAGCCAGAGTTGCGGGAATTTTTTCCAGAACGATACCAAAGCAACCGGCTTCTTCCAACAGATGAGCATCTTCGATTAACTTTTCAGCTTCCTCTTCCTGCTTAGCACGTACTGTGTAAGTTCCAAACTTATGGATCGACTGAGGTGTCAGGCCTAAATGCCCCATCACCGGAATCCCAGCCGAAAGAATTCGTTCAACAGACTCAAGAATTTCACGACCGCCCTCCAGCTTCACAGCATCGGCCGCTGTCTCCTTCATAATACGAATTGCCGAAGTAAGTGCTTCTTTTGAATTCCCCTGGTAAGTACCGAATGGCATGTCCACCACTACCAATGAACGTTGCACAGCACGCACCACTGACGCTCCATGATAAATCATCTGATCCAGAGTAATTGGCAGTGTTGTTTCCCAACCGGCCATCACATTCGATGCCGAATCGCCAACTAATATGACATCTACTCCTGCACTATCAACAATTTTTGCCAATGAATAATCATAAGCCGTAAGCATGGCTATTTTTTCATCACGCATCTTCATCTCACTCAATACGTGAGTCGTCACTTTTTTTCGTCTTTCCTGAGCAACTGACATAATGTAGCTTGTTTTATTACTCCAAGGGAATAATTATATATTATCGTTTTCTAATCAGTGACAGCTATTGTTTTGCTTATCACAGCCCGCAAAGTTAATAATTTGTTATGAGCATTGCGACCTAATTATAATTCATTAAACCAATTATTCCGATTCATTCAAATATATTCTACGTTCCAACACAATCCATTTTAAAAGTATTGCTTAATTTCACGCTCTACTAACAAACTCCACACTTATGAAAAAGCAAGTTATTCTATTGGTATGTGTAATTTTAGCTGCAATCATACCAAACTACACATCAGCACAAGGCACACTGGCAAAACCAGCTAAAGAAGTTTTTGAAGACAGCCTTGTAACCTCTAAAGTACAGATAAAGATAGGAGGTCAATTGAAAATTAATGGCATATATGATTTCAATGCCCTTCAGGACAGCGAATCATTTAATATTCTTTCGATTCCAACAGGAGAGAATCAAAACACCTCACCCCGTTACAGCCTGGGTGCTAAACAGTCGCGCCTTAATATGAATATTGCCTATGATTCAGAAAAACTCGGACGCATCACTTCCTACTTTGAAGGTGATTTCTTTGGAACCGGGAATCTAAATTTCAGAATGCGTTTCTTTTATGTGGACATACAAAACTTTAGAATTGGTCAGACATGGTCCTTGTTTGTCGATGAAAATGCCTGGCCCGATGTTATTGACTTTGATGGTCCTCCTACCGGTATTTGGGTGCGTTCGGCTCAGATCAGATATACCAAGCAACTTTCTGATAAAAGCAGACTGGCCTTTGCCATAGAATCTCCACAAGCTGAGATTACACCTATCGAAGTGGTGGATTCAACCATTACAGAAACATTCCAGGGCATACCTGACATTACTGCTCACTGGAATAATACTGGCAAACGTGGGCATATTCAACTAGCACTTGTATTGCGACAATTAAACTACCTTAAAAATAACAGAACCCTCTCAAATACTGCTTTTGGATTATCATTGTCCGGTCACCTGAAGGTCAGACAAAATGACAAATTAATTCTTCAGGCTACGGGTGGCAGCGGCATTGCCAGCTACCTGGTATCATTTATGGGCGGAGGGTTCGACGCGGCCACTTCTTCGCAGGGGAAACTCACTAACATTCGGGTTTTTGGTGGATATGCAGGCTATGAGTTAATGTTTAGTAAAAGCTTAAAGTCAACACTTGTATATGGTTATACACATATGTCAGAAGAGATTGACATTCTACCGGACGATGACTTTTGGGGACATTACGCATCAGCTAACCTGTTTTGGTTGTTAGACAAAAAAATCACCATTGGTATTGAAGGCCTCTATGGTAATGTTAAAGATTTTTATGGAGCAACAGGCCATGCTACAAGAATTCAGTCAATGTTACTGTTTAACTTTTAACATGCTAAATACGAAGGTTTTCTAATTTAAGTATGGATTTTACCAAATGCATTTTTTAACTTTCATCATTCATTGAGTGACGTAAGACATGTTTATACCTGCATATTTATCAACGCACATAAAAGTGGAAACATCTATTTTTGAACCTTCATATAAATCGCTAAACAATCTGAGTCATGTCTACCACAAAACAAGATGCATTACAATACCATGAAAAAGGGCGACCAGGAAAGATTGAAGTTGTACCAACGAAACCATACAGCTCACAACTTGACCTTTCTTTAGCCTATTCACCTGGCGTTGCTGAACCATGCAAGGAAATTGAAACAAATCCGGATGATGCTTATCGTTACACCGCCAAAGGTAACTTAGTGGGCGTTATCTCCAACGGTACCGCGGTTCTGGGGCTCGGCGATATTGGAGCCACAGCGGGAAAGCCGGTAATGGAAGGAAAAGGTTTGCTTTTTAAAGTTTTTGCCGATGTCGATGTTTTTGACATTGAAGTTGACGAGAAAGGTATCGATGAAATGGTAAAGGTTGTAAAGGCCATTGCCCCTACATTCGGCGGTATTAATCTTGAAGACATCAAAGCGCCTGAATGCTTTGAAATTGAAACACGCCTGCAGGAAGAACTTGATATCCCTGTATTCCACGATGACCAGCATGGAACGGCTATCATATCTGCAGCTGGCTTAATCAATGCCATTGAGGTAACCGGTAAAAAAATCGAAGACATTAAAGTTGTCGTTAATGGAGCAGGTGCATCGGCTATTATGTGCTCACGTCTATACATCAGTCTGGGAGTTAAAAGAGAAAATGTATGGATGCTCGACAGTAAAGGCCTGATGACCAAAAGCAGAACGGACCTGAACAAATACAAAATTGACTTTGCCCAGGATAGTGACCTTTCTAAACTTGAAGATGTTATCAAAGGTGCGGATATGTTTTTAGGTTTGTCAAAAGGAAACATCCTATCGAAAGAGATGGTGCAAAGCATGGCCAACAATCCTATTGTTTTTGCACTGGCCAACCCAACGCCTGAAATAAGTTATGAAGATGCCATTGCAGCAAGAGAAGATGTAATTGTTGCCACCGGACGATCTGATTATCCTAATCAGGTGAATAACGTACTTGGTTTTCCATTCATTTTCAGGGGTGCTTTAGACGTAAGAGCTAAGGCTATTAATGAGGAAATGAAAAAAGCCGCCGTATATGCTTTGGCTGAATTGGCTAAAAAAGATGTGCCGGATCAGGTGAATGCTGCTTACAAGAGTCAGAACCTTATTTTTGGTAAAGAGTATATCATTCCAAAACCACTCGATCCACGACTGATTACCGAAGTAGCTCCAGCAGTAGCAAAGGCTGCGATGGAAACAGGCGTTGCACGTTTGGATATTGCCAACTGGGAGCAGTATAAAATCGATCTGATGAAGCGTATGGGTATATACAATAAACTGGTGAGAGACATCAGAACCCGTGCTAAATCAGATAAGAAGCGAATTGTATTCTCGGATGCTGAAAACTTTAAAGTATTGAAAGCTGTTGAGGTTGTTCGCTCTCAAAAGATTGCAGATCCAATATTATTAGGTGATCGTCAAAAAATTGAAGAGGTTGCAAAAGAGAACAATCTTAACGTATTAGATCTACCGATCATTGACAACAAATCAAAAGATGAGGCACCTAAACGTGCTGAGTTTGCTGAGTTGCTGTATCAAAAGCGTCAGCGTAAAGGGTTGAATAGAGAAGAAGCTTTATACCAAATGCTTGATAGAAACTACTTTGGTGTTATGATGGTAGAAACAGGTGAAGCAGATGGTTTTATTGGTGGATTTTCTAATAAATATGCGGATACAATACGCCCGGCCTTACAAATTTCGGGAACAAACAATACGCTGAACCATATTGCAGGTATGTACATTGTGATGACCAAGAAAGGCCCTTACTTTTTTGCCGATACCACAGTCAATTACCAGCCTTCAGGTCGTACACTGGCCGACACAACATTGTTGACAATTAATGAAGTTAAAAAATTCAATATTGACCCTGTAGTAGCCATGGTCTCGTATTCCAACTTTGGTTCTACACGAAGCGGTAGTCCACAGCGTGTAAGAGATGCCGTAAACTACTTACATGAGAATTATCCTGACGTATTGGTGGATGGTGAAATGCAGGCTAATTATGCATTTAATGCCGAATTGAGAGCAAAGCGTTTCCCATTCTCAAAACTTGGAACCAAGGATGTTAATACTATTATTTTCCCAAGCTTGAGTTCAGGTAACATTGCCTATAAAATGATGCATGAATTAGGTCAGGTGGAAATCATCGGCCCTATCCTGCTTGGAATCAGAAAGCCAATTCATGTGTTACAGCAACAAAGCTCCGTACGTGAAATCGTTGACATGGCAGCAATTACTGTTGTTGATGCGCAAACTAAGAAAGATACAATTATAGAACTGTAATCAGAGATACAAATAACGGATGACGTGTATAACATGCTTCATCCGTTATTTTTTTTGTTAAAATCCTGGCTATTAGTCCAAAGCTTTGAAGCTACTTTCGATTTCTGTGGATACCAGATCCATGACTTTATCAAATTCATCGGTTCCATCCACCACGGCAACATCATGAAACTCCCTGTATTTATCAACGACAGGTAAGGTTTTCTCCTGATGTTCCTGTAGACGCTTAACAATTTTCTCAGTACTTGTGTCATAAGGCATGCAAGCCTCAGTTTTACTACGATTATCCAAACGACGGATAACCTCAAGGGTATCAACTTTAATCTCAATGATTTTATTGATAATTGTATCGTGCTTCTTTAATATACCATCTAAAATATACGATTGCACAAGGGTACGCGGATAACCTTTGAAGATAAACCCTTTGGCTTTTTTCGAATTCTCAATTTTTCGCTCAATCAGCTGTATCACCATTTCATCCGGCACCAACTCTCCATTTTCATAAAGCTCTTTTGCTTTTATTCCTAAAGTTGTACCTCGCAATATTTCTTCATCAATCATATCACCAGTGGATACAAATTCAAGCTTATATTTCTCTGCAATTGCGCGCCCCAGTGATCCTCTGCCAGATCCCGGCGAACCAAACAACACAATATTTAGCTGCTTTCGAGCCAATACTTTATTAACAGCTTTTCTAATTTCCGAGGTTACTTTCTTTATTTTCTGAACACCATTAACAGCCATGTAATTGCCACGCTCCTTAAAGAAATCAAGAACCGGTTTAGTTTTTTCATCGTATTCGCGAAGGCGGTTACGAATAACTTCCTCGTTATCATCCAGGCGCCCGGAAGTTTCGCCACGAAGCAAGAGGCGATTAACCGACTCTTCCTCCGGCACTTCAATACTAATTAGCAAATCCAGTTTTGTATTGAGCTTAATCATTAAGCCCTCTAAAATATATGCCTGCACAAACGTACGCGGAAAACCATCGAACAAAAAACCATTGGCATCCGGATTATTCTTAATCGTTTTTTCGATGATCTGAACAATAATTTCATCAGAAACCAATCCTCCTTGCGCAATAATATGCTTTGCCTGAAGTCCCAGCTTAGTTTCTTCAGCCAGTTCCCTACGCAAAATATCACCTGTAGAGATATAAAAGAGATTGTATTTTTTTATGAGGAATTCTGATTGGGTGCCTTTACCTGCACCCGGAGGTCCGAATAGAGCAATGTTTAGCATAGATTACTGATTTAGGATGTACTTATAATTGAGCATTTTGAATATATCAATTATAATCGAAACGGACAAGTACTCCTTGATGAAGTGCAATTTCATTTCCACTAACGTAATTCGAATGATCAACTTTCAGAATTCCCTTTAAAAATCAATTCTACAGAAGTGTTATCATAATAAATCAAAATAAAGGGTAACAAATCAAAATTTGTTGCGTACAAATTTTGAATAAACGACCTAATTAATTGATAAGCGCAGTGAGGAAGATGATGTGTGAAAGGAGGCGTTTTTATAATAAACACACATTTATATGAAGAACCTTTTACTCGTTCCTTTTCTTTTTTTGTACTGCCTTGTACAAGGGCAGAATAATCAATTATTAAATCCCAAAGTGTGGCTCAAAGCAGACATGCTTGAATCCAATTCAAACGCATGGACAGACCAAAGTGACTATGAGAATAATGCCTTGCCTCTTGATACAGCTAAATTAAAACCAAGTGGATTGATAAACTTCAATAAAGCGGTAGCTTTCAATGGTGAGGATTTTAAACTGGACATTCCTTTTAATCTTAGCAATACTTCTCAACTTACTATTGTGACTGTTTACAATTCAGATGATGAATTAGATGAAAGGTAACACCTCAGGTTGGAGATGCCGATCAAAGTGA